>CALDEP010000214.1 GCA_937942475.1 uncultured Aureispira sp. | reverse complement strand
TGCCATAGAAACCGCTATACAAGCCTTTGAAGATGGTTTGTTTGCCATTTTTTTAGGCGAGGAACAAATAGAGTCTTTGGAAGAGCTCTTGACTTTTGATGAAACGACTGTTTTTAGTTTTATTCGACTGACCTTTTTAGCTGGAAGTATTTGGTAAGCTATTTTGCTTACAAAGCCTATCATTTAATCCCCAAGGGTTCTTAACTATTGTAAATGCGAATCAAGCGCTAAAGTTAGGTCTGATAAATAAAAAAGGCGAATAAAGGCTTCACAAGAATGTTTAATGTTGAATTTTTAATGTTGAATGCTCAATAGCATAAAAAACATTAAAAATTCAGCATTTAGCATTCAACATTTAAAAAGTAGGCTTGTAAAATGAGATAAGCCTGTTTTAAATGTACGATTTATTGATCTTTTAGCCCTTGATTCGCATTATAACTATATTCTCAATCTAAAAAACGATTCAATTCAAGAATGGAAAACCAAGTAGATTTACAAGAAAAATACATCAACGAAAAGAGTAAACTTAATTACAAGCAATTAAAGAAACATTATTCTTCTGACCAATCTTTGTTGTTCAAACTTAAAAATGTATTCGGTTCCACAGATGCTAAAGCCGTCGAACTTTCGGCTTCATTAGGTCAATCAAAGGTGCAATTATCTAAAAATGCCTTAGAAATGGCTTTGGTTTTGGTCAATGGTTTTCCAGAATTAAGGTCAGCGCAAACAAAGGATAATGATTCTTATTGGGTTTATCAAGAAACATTTAGTTTATCTTCCAAGCGTTATAAGAAATTTAATGCCTTGTATAAGAAGGAAGATTTATGGAACTCGGAATATAAAGCGGTCTTAGACTATTTTTATGGAAAAGAACGAGCTGTTTATGTAGCAGCAGTTTGGCATAAAATACCAGAATTAACCTATCAAGATGGTTATTATCGACGATCGTTTCGGGCACCAAATTTATTTCATACCACTAGAGTGAATCAATTGAACTTCTTGATTCAATTGAATACAGAGTTGACCTATGATTTGGATATGGAATCGTATATTATAAACGATCATTCCCTCTACTCTTATGGTTCCAATTGGCGTTCTCATCTATGGGCGGCAGCAATTGATGCAGGAAATGACAAGATCTATCAATTGTTATTAGACATTGTTTATCAACGACATCCTAAGGGTAAAGTCAGTCGTCCAATTATAAAAGCTTTATTATTATCGAATAAAAAAGAAGCCTGGGAAGCCGTTAAGGATTTGTTGTTGAGTGCCCAACGTCAGGAAGGTTTGAGACAAACGATTTTGGAATGCCTAGACGAAACTTCTTTGGGGGCGATGAAGTACCTTATTGAGGTTATTTTAGAACACAATTTAACTCGCTTTTCATCGGTTGTTCGTGCCGTAGATACTTGGGCTGGATTAGGTTGGGAAGGTGCAAAGCAAAGCACCATCAAGCGATTTTTAGAAACAGGAAACAAATATCTAAATGCCCCTGAATTAATTCCTGATGCCATTAAGGACAAGGATAATACAGTGGTTTATATGGCATTGTGGGCACAAGGAGTCTTAGATGTGGAACAATGTTATCCTTTGATCAAGGAGTTATCAGAAAAAGGAAGCATAGAAAAACGTTGTTTGGCTTTGTATTTTGCCAATCAAACGCAAATTTCTAAACTAGAATTAGAGTTCGCAGAGAAAGCTTTGGCAGAAGAGAATTTAAAGGTTTTGTATTGGGGATTGAGGAGTTTTGATTCCTATACCTTTAGTGGCAAACATTTGGTGTCTAATCCTTATGGCTTGCAAATTTTTAGAACAATAGAAGGGCAATTAGCCCATATTCCAGCAAAAGGAAAAACCTTTTCAAATGTCGTTTTCTCTTGGCTGAGTATTGAAATTCATCCTTCGATGGCATACAAGGCAATGTTGAAACTTATTGACCCTACTAAAGAGGCCGATGTTCAACTTATATTGCCACATTTTTCTAAAATGTTGGTAGGAGATCGAGAAAAGGTCACTCGCTTGATTTTGCCTGCCTATTATTCTTATTATGATAATGGAGAGACAGAAAATCAAAAAGAACTCACTTCCTTTCAGCGTGAATTTGCTTTTTCTATACTGAGCGATCGAGGACAAACAATTCGAGAGACAGGCATGAAGGCGTTGAGAAATGCGGTGTTAAATGATGAGGAAATACAGCAATTTGAAATCTTATTAAAACGCAAAAGTGCAGAAACTCGCAAAAGTGTTATCCAGTTAATTCTCAAAAAAGATCAGGCTCAAATTGTGGCTAGTACAGAACGTTTGGTACAATCTAAGTCAGTAGATCAGCGGTTGGCAGGTTTGGATATTTTGAATCAGGTTTATGCCGTAGAAGCCTTAAATAGTTGGGTAATTACAACAGGGAAAAACTACCAAGAACGCCCTAAATTGACCGAGTCAGAATTGATTTTATTAAAAAATATCACGCACGCAGCGTCCACAAAAACAGAATATACTTGGGAAAATGGTCTTGGATTATATGATCCTTCTGCCCAAACGGCAAGCCAACAACCAAAGGCACCTAAAACAGGTGAATATGTAGAGCGCAGTCAAAAAAATGCTTTTGGATTGAGTATGCCTGCAAAAAAAATAGAAGGAGCTCTAAAAGAATTGCATGCCTTGCTTGTAAAACATCAAGCGTATGAATATGAAGTGACCAATTGGGGCGGACATAAAGAAGTGGTTGTTTTGGGTAATAATTTTAGGCAAATTTCCAATGATTTGGGAGAGAATGCGACTAGAGAAGAGCGGATTCAAAATTATCCCTTGGCAGAAATTTGGATCACTTGGTATAAGGATTCTAAGTTGACGGTTTGTGATTTGTTCTTGTTGCATCAGAATAAGAACTTAACAGATGAAATAGAAGAAACAAAATCTTCCTTTGAAGCCGCAAAGTTGTTTAAGAAATACATCTATCATCCTCAAATACCTAAGATTGGCGATTACTATTGGCAAAATCCAATTTATAAAATACTGGACTTGTTGGTTTATGCTTTTCCTTATGCTAATAAAGCTGCTTTTTTGAAAGGATTGACCACGCAATTAATGGCTGTCGTGCCCCCCTCAGAAATCAGTAAGATGGAAGTTGTAAAAAGCCGTTGGGATACAAGTGTCCGTACGTGGAGAACTTTATATACGTTTAACCTTCCTTATCAAGCCTATTCTAATGAAAGTTTAGAATTTTCAGAGGAAGAATTTAAAGATTATTGGGCAGTAGAGTTTTGGTGTAAATCTACCTTACCTAAAGATATGAAGGTGTCTGATTATGAGCTTCCAAAGTTGATAGATACCGCACGAGCTTATGAGTTGAATTTAATTACAGAAGATGAATTGTATAAGAGAGTACTAAAATCAGATGCCATTGGCGCACTGACAGATAAAAACAAGCATCCTAAAAGTTTTAAGTACATGGAGCGTTTCCCTTTCTTGGAGGGGATTGTTGAAAAATGTCGAAATCGAATTTTAGAAATAGAATTGGCACGAGGAGATAGTTCTACTGTAGTAACGTCCTTGGCGCAGAGTTTATCAACGATTTATGGCATTCGTAATTTTATCCAAATTTTTAAAGCACTAGGAAAAGAAAACTTAAATCGAGGCTACGTTTGGAGTCGTTCGGATTATAGCAAAAAGCAAATTTTAAGTGAGCTATTAAAAATTTGTTCGCCTCTAAAAACAGAAACACAAGAAGATTTTAATGCCTTGGTTAAAGAAGCGAAATTATCAGAAAAACGCTTAATTGAAGCCGCTGTTTATGCACAACAATGGATTCCTTTTGTCAGTGCTTATCTAAATTGGAAGGGGCTAGATGCTGCGATTTGGTGGTTGCATGCGCATACAAATTCTTATCATAATGCAGAAACAGAAACGGAGATTGCCAAATACTCCAAAGTGCCTGTCATTGACTTTAAAGATGGTGCTGTAGATACAGATTGGTTTAAATCGGCTTACAAAAGCATGGGAAAGGCCAAGTGGAAAGTTCTTTATGATGCGGCAAAATATATTGCAGATGGGAGAGGACACAAACGGGCACAATTGTATGCAGATGTGGTTTTGGGCAATACAAAGATCTCAGAAGTGACCAAAAGAGTTAAGGACAAGCGAAATCAAGATTACCTCCGAGTGTATGGCTTGGTGCCTTTGAGTAGAGCCAATCGGGAGAAGGATTTATTGAAGCGTTATCAATATCTACAAGTATTTAGAAAGGAGAGCAAGCAGTTTGGTTCTCAACGCCAAGCTAGTGAGGGCTTGGCAACAAGAATTGCGATGGATAATTTGGCAAGAACAGCGGGTTATAGTGATCCCATTCGATTGACTTGGGCAATGGAAGCCGCTGAAGCCAAACAAATTATGGAAAAAGCAGAGAAACTGGTTTTTGGAGCAGTAGAGATTTACTTGTCTATTGATGACAAGGGAAAATCGTCGATTAGTTGTCATAAAGAAGGAAAAAAATTAAGCGCAATTCCTGCTAAATTGCGAAAGGAAAAAAGTGTGGTGGAGCTAAAAGCCTTTAATAAAACGCTACGAAACCAATATACTCGTACTCGCAAGAGTTTGGAGGATGCAATGGTCAATGGCGATGCTTTTACCAAAGCTGAAATGTTGAACTTACTACAGCATCCAGTGGTAGAGCCGATGTTAAAAAACTTGTTGGTGAAAACAGAACATCAATTAGGTTTTGTGACAATGGAAGGGCTTAAAGATGTGGACAATAAATTAAGTGCTTTAGAAGAGGTCGTTTGGATTGCGCATTGTTCGGATATTTATGAAAGTGGTCATTGGGCGGCTTATCAACGATACTGTTTTGAGCATAAAATGGTGCAACCTTTTAAGCAAATTTTCAGAGAACTTTATTTGCCAACGCCAGACGAACTGAAAGAAAAAACAATTTCTCGTCGTTATGCAGGACATCAAGTACAACCCAATAAAACCGTTGCTTTATTAAAAACTAGAGGTTGGACAGTAGATTATGAAGAAGGACTGAAAAAGGTTTATCATAAAGAAGGTGTGATTGCAAAAATGTATGCGATGGCAGATTGGTTTTCGCCAGCAGATGTTGAAAGTCCTACCTTAGAAACCATTGAGTTTTATAGTCGAAAGACGTACAAACCAGTTGCTTTTGAAGACTTGGAGCCTAGATTGTTTAGTGAGGTCATGCGAGACATTGATTTGGTGGTTAGTGTGGCGCATGTTGGTGGGGTAGACCCAGAGGCAAGCCATTCAACAATTGAAATGAGAGCGGTCTTAGTCGAAGAAACGGCTCGATTGTTTAAGTTGAAAAATGTAAGTACTAAAAAACATCATGTTTATATTGAGGGTAGTATGGGGACTTACACGGTGCATTTAGGGAGTGCGGTTTGTCATAAAATACCAGGACGTTATCTATCTATTTTGCCTGTTCATTCTCAACATCGTGGGCGTTTGTTTTTGCCTTTTGTGGATGAAGATCCTCGTTCTGCAGAGTTAATGTCGAAGGTGCTTTTATTAGCCAAAGATGAGCAGATACAAGATCCAACGGTATTGAGTCAAATTGTAGATAAGGTAGGGAAGGGCTAATTTTACGTCTTTATACAACTCTATTTGTAATAATGTGGATTCATTGTGCTAAAAAATATTTCAACTAAATTATTGTTATAAACAACAATAAATACTAACTAAATGTTAGCTTATACTGTGAACAAAGGTGTTGTTATTAGGGACACCTATTCTATCAAATCAATAATTCTACGATACCTTACAGTAGAAATGAAAAAGCACTTTGTAATGAATTCAACTATAGTTAAAAACCTTGTTATTTTTTTAGTAATCAATTTTGCAGCCTTGGCTTTGGGGGGCTTGGCAACAAGTGCTGCTGTTAATGGAGAATGGTATCAAACGGTCAATAAAGCACCTTGGACACCACCAGGTTGGGTTTTTGGAGCGGCATGGACAACTATTATGGTTTGCTTTTCCATCTTTATGGCTTATGCTTGGGACATAGTAGAAGATAAAAAGAAGTTAGCGACCTTGTTTGGCATTCAGTGGGTTTTGAATGTGAGTTGGAATCCAATTTTCTTTGTCCTACATTATGTCTTGTTTGGGCTGGCTATAATTAGTTGTTTAACGGCTTTGGTTGGTTATTTTCTCTTTGGATATCGACCTATTATGAAAGGAAAGGCACTTTTAATGCTGCCTTATTTTGTTTGGCTGTTGATTGCAACTTCTTTAAATTTGTACATCTTTCTTTATAATTAAGGAAACAAGTAAAATGAAAACGAGTCATTTCCCAAAAGGAAATGACTCGTTTTATATAAGGAAAAATGTCCTTAGCCTATTTTTTTAGGAATAAAAAGGTTCTTTAGATTACAAGGTTAATTCATACAACATCAATTCCTCTGGATCGTGGGGGAGTTTAACGATCTTAGAAAACTTCAAGCCAATTTTTTCTAATAAGCCTTGAGAAGCTTTATTGGTTTCTAGCGTAATGCCACTTACTTTTGATAATTGAAATTCCCCTTTTGCCAATTGCATTAATTTATTAGCCGCTTCAAAAGCATATCCTTTTCCTTCAAATCCAGGCAACATAGCAAACCCAATATCCACCCCTTCAATGCCATCTCTGTTGTACAAACCAGAAGAACCCATTTTTGCGCCATCTGTTTTTCGAACTAAGGTATAATTGCCAAAGCCTAATTCTTCGAGTTGGGGCAGCATTTTAGTGCGAATGTAGGCTTCTGCCTCTTCTAAAGAATGCACCTTTCGATCCCCTATATTTTGAATCCATTTAGGGCTGTTTAATAATTCTAATACAAAGGCAGCATCTTCAATCAATGTTGGACTTAAAAAGAGCCGTTCTGTTTCGTATATCTTATATTTTTTCATGAATTTTTGTCAATTGAACCACTTATCTAAGTAATGATGAACTTTTATATAGAAAAATGGGGTTATCGAATTTTGAATTAGAATCAAGATAAGTCAAAGATGGAAAAAATAATAGAAACAGCACGTTTAATTCTACGAGAAGTGGAGGATTTAGATCAAGAAGGTTTATTTGATTTGGATAGCAAGGCAGAAGTACATCGATATATTGGAACGAAGCCCTTAACACACCTAGACCAAGCTTTAGATACCGTTCGTTTATTGCAAAAGCAATACAGAGAAAATGGCATTGGACGTTGGGCGGTAATAGATAAAAAGACCCAAGCATTTTTGGGTTGGTCAGGACTCAAACTATGGAAAGCGCCTTTGAATAATCATTGTAATGTCTACGAATTAGGCTATCGATTTATTCCAAAATATTGGGGAAAAGGCTATGCCACAGAAAGCGCTCAAGCTTGGGTGGATCATGCTTTTGAGCTGCTGGAAATCAATGCTCTGTATGCATTAACAGATCCTGAAAATACAAGTTCTAAACAGGTTCTTCAAAAAGTAGGTTTTATAGAAGGAGCTCCTTTTGATTTTCAAGGAGAAACGTGCAGTTGGTTTGAATTGCCCAAATCGAATTGGACTAAAGGAAAGTAGCTATTTTGTTATCAAAATAAAATAGACAAAGCTCCACCTTTTACTCCATCTCTTCTAAACGTTGATTTTCATACATTTCATAATAATAACCATTATTTTTGATCAGCTCGTCATGCGTTCCTTCTTCTGTGATTTTTCCATCAGTCAAGACAATAATTTTGTCAAATTGCAGCGCCGCATACAAGCGATGTGTAATGATAATCGTTGTTTTGTCTGCACAAGCCGTATTCAGATAACCTGTGATTTGCGCTTCTGTTTTAGTATCAACCGCAGACAAACAGTCGTCTAATAAGACAATATCAGGCTGTTTAATCAAGGCACGAGCAATCGAAATCCGTTGTTTTTGTCCACCAGAAAGGGTGACGCCACGCTCTCCAATAACGGTGTCAAACTGTTCTGGAAGGTTCATAATATCGTCATAGACAGCAGCGTGTTTAGCATATGCTCGAATCTCAGGCTGCTCTGCTTTGGTATGACCAAAGGCGATGTTATTATAAATAGAATCAGAAAATAAAAAGACATCTTGAGGTACATAAGCAATCGTTTCTCTTAGATGTGCTAAATTATGTTTTTGAATAGGAATTCCATCCACTAAAATTTGCCCCTTACTAACATCATACATTCTTAATAATAAATCAGCCATCGTCGTTTTTCCAGAACCTGTACGACCAATAATGGCCATTCTTTGCCCTTTTTCCAATTTAAAAGAAATGTTTTCTAAGGCTTGGATGCCTGTGTCGGGATAAATAAAGGACACATCCTTAAATTCAATACTACCTGTAATGGGTGTTTTGGCAATCTTATTGTCAATCAGAACATCTGGTTCTGTTTTTAAGAAATCGTTGATTCGTTTTTGAGAAGCCGCTGCTCGTTGTATAATAGAAGCCACCCAACCAATAGACGTAACGGGCCAAGCCAACATATTAATATAAATTACAAACTCGGCAATATTACCTGTTGAAATTTCTCCATTCATGACCAAAATTCCACCCACATAAATAGTAATAATGGTGCTAATTCCTATCAGGAACAACATCAATGGATAAAAGAAGGCATTGACCTTCGCTAATTCTAGCGACTTAGATTTAAAATCCTCTGTTTCTGTTTTGAAAAAATTACCCATTGCCTTTTCTTGTCCATAAGACTTGACGACACGTATTCCAGAATAAACTTCTTGTGATAAGCTATTTAGAACAGATAATTGTGCTTGTATTCGGGCACTTTTTTTATTAATAATACTGGTAACATAATAAATCGAGAGAGAAAGAACGGGCAATGGAATCAGAGAATACAAGGTAAGCGTAGGGCTGACTTGTACCATAGAATAAATGACCATTGTAAATAAAATCACTAAATTGATGCTATACATTACCGCAGGTCCCAAGTACATGCGAACATGGTTGACATCTTCTGTAATCCTTGCCATTAAATCGCCCGTATTGTTTCGTTTGTAGAACGCGAGGGTTAGTTTTTCATAATGCGCATAAATTTCATTTCGCAAGTCATACTCAATTAGTCGAGACATGACAATCAGCGTTTGGCGCATGAAAAACATAAAAAAGCCCATTAAAAAGGCAAAGCTAATGACCAAAATCATAAAGAAGAAAAGAATGCTACCAATGCGCTCAAATAACTGATCTTTGACTGCAAAACCATCGTACAAGCCATAAAGCGTCACATTTTCAATCACTAAATCTAAAGAATAGCGAATGATTTGAGGTTGCCACACCCGAAAATAATTAGAGATTGCGATAAACACAATTCCTAATAAAAAACGTCCTTTATATTGTGCAAAATATTTATTTAAGTAGGCTAATTCTTTCATGGTGCAAATATAAGAATACTCCGTAGAATTACGAATTTTAGATGCCATCTAGGCAAACGATGAAGCAAGCGTAGCTCAACGTGATGTCACTGATTTTGATTATAACAAAAAAGAAATGCAATTGTTTTAGCTATTTTTAAGCCCCAAAAAGGGCGTATAAAATACGTTTCAACACAAATTTGCGTATAGAGTTAGGTGTACATCAGCAAAAACATGACATTTTTGTCCTGAAATCCTTTAAACATCAAGATTATTCCTTATTTTTGGTGGCTATAAAGATAATACTTAGCTGCGCTGCTACTTCGTGGTCGTGGAATTTTTAGTTTTTTTGCTTAAAAACATAAAAATAATTTTATATCAATTTGATTATCAAATATTTAATCTACCCTTATGATAATCAAACTGATATAATTAATCCACGAAGCAGTGTAAAGAAACGAATAGAAGGTTCTTTTTTATAAGAAGGAAGTTTTTAGTCGTATTTTTAGAGAAATTATAATTCACAACTTCAATCATTGATTTAATAATAGAATGGCCAAAAAGAAGAAAAAACAGGTTTCTATAAAAGGTGGTGTACAAGACGATCGTTTTCCAAAGTTAGTAGGACTGTTTTGCTTATTTTTTACTTTATATCTTTTTATTGCATTTTCATCCTATCTTTTTACTTGGAAAGAAGATATGGACAAAGCCAACTGGTCTGTCCTGTTATCTCCACATGACATGGAGAACTGGCTAGGACGTTTGGGAGCCGTATTGTCCCATCAATTTATCTATTATGGGTTTGGTTTTTCTTCCTTTATTTTGGTGTTTTTATTATTTACAACAGGCATGAGCTTGATTGTAGAAACGCCACTTAGTAAGTTGATTCCAGTTTATAAGCGGTCCATCTTGACGATGCTTTGGACGAGCTTTTTATTTGCATTTGCTTTTCAGAGCTATGAATTTCCTTGGGGAGGAGCGATAACAGGCTTTTTGGTCTCGGTTTTAGATGGCTTAGTTGGCTCGATTGGAATTATAGCAATTTTGCTTTTCGCCTTTTTAGGTTTTGTTGTTTGGAACAAAAATCCAAATTTCAAGGATGGCTTATCTATGGCTGAAATCAAAAGTGCTTTTTCTATTAATAACCTTACGGCAACATTCAGAAGCCTTTTCCGATTAACACCAGAAGTACAACCTGAACCGGCATTACCAGAAACAAAAACAGTAACCGTTCTTCGTCCTAAAACCAACACGGTTAAAACAGATAATTCTAATGGAATGGAAGTGGTCGTGGCTGGAGAAACGACAACAGATACAACCGAAGCTAAAACAACGGAAGTGGAAGTTCCTAAAGTGATTGAACAATCAACGAAAGGAGAATTAGAAAATAAGGTTAAAAAACTAACCCAAAATCAATTGTCTTTAGATTTGGAAAAAGCTGCTCAAAAGAAATTGGCTGAAGATAAAGATGGGCCATTGGAAATGGAAATTTCTAAAGAAGGCGATCAACTAGACATTAGTATAGTAGAAGAAAATAAAGACCACATTGAGCCTTACGATCCAACACTTGATTTGCCTCGGTATGAGAATCCTGTTATTGATTTGTTGGAAAGTTATGATGATCAAAAGCCAGTTATTGATCGTGCAGAATTAGAGTCGAATAAAGATCAAATTATAGAAACCTTACTCAATTACAAAATTGAGATTATCAAAATAAAGGCAACGATTGGACCAACTGTAACACTTTATGAAATCATTCCTGCTCCAGGAGTACGTATTTCTAAGATTAAGAGTTTGGAAGATGATATTGCTTTGAGTTTGGCAGCCTTGGGGATTCGTATTATTGCGCCAATTCCAGGAAAAGGAACGATTGGTATTGAGGTTCCAAATAGAAACAAACAAATCGTTTCTCTAAGAGAAGTCTTGGCTTCTAAGAAATACCGAGATGCGAAAATGGATTTACCAATTGCTTTAGGTAAAACGATTTCTGATGAAGTATTTATTGCCGATTTAGCCAAAATGCCCCATTTATTGATTGCAGGAGCAACAGGGCAAGGTAAATCAGTTGGTATTAATACCATCATTATGAGTTTGTTGTACAAGAAGCATCCTTCTCAATTAAAATTAATTTTAATTGATCCTAAAAAGGTAGAGTTGTCTTTATACAACCGTATTTCAGCACATTATTTAGGTTATTTGCCAGATGAGGAAGAAGCTATTGTAACTGACGTTACGAAAGTCGTTCAGACTTTGTATTCCTTGACGGTAGAAATGGATGAGCGATATAATTTATTAAAAAAAGCATCTGTTCGTAACTTAAATGAGTACAATCAAAAGTTTGTTGCTCGTAAATTGAATCCTGAAAAAGGGCATCGTTTTCTGCCTTTTATTGTGTTAATTATAGATGAGTTTGCGGATTTAATTATGACCGCAGGTAAGGAAGTGGAGCTGCCTATTGGGCGTTTGGCACAGCTAGCCCGTGCGGTAGGAATCCATTTAATTATTGCTACTCAACGTCCTTCTGTAAACATTATCACTGGTATTATCAAAGCAAATTTCCCTGCTCGATTAGCCTTTAAGGTAACGTCTAAGATTGACTCTAGAACTATTTTAGATGGTGGAGGAGCCGATCAATTGATAGGGCGAGGGGATATGTTGTTGTCTTCTGGAGGCAGTTTAATTCGTATTCAATGTGCTTTTGTAGACACGCATGAAGTCGAACGGGTTATTAATCATATTGCTAGCCAACCAGGCTATCCAACTCCTTTCTTATTGCCAGCTTATGGCGAGGATTCCAGTAGTGCAAACGATAGTGAGAAGAAACTGAATCAAGTCTTACATGACTTAGACGAACATTTTGATGATGCTGCTCGTTTGGTGGTGATGAATCAACAAGGTTCCACTTCTATGATTCAACGTCGTCTGAAATTAGGGTACAACCGTGCTGGACGTATTATGGATCAATTGGAAAATACAGGAATTGTAGGACCCAATGAAGGCTCTAAAGCTAGACAAGTATACATCAATGATGAAATAGAATTAGAACAATTCTTAAAGGCATTACACGAACGCAAACGTAAAATTTCTTTTAAATAAGGAAGGACTAAAATTAGATGATTTTTTTTTATATGATAACAAACAAAAAAAAGCAGCTCAAATATTGAGCTGCTTTTTCTTTGTTATTTGGGCTATTTAGGAAGAATAAAAATAGGATAAGGACTATTTTTTAGTAGTGCTATCTTCTTTCTTTATACGTTCTTTTCGTGCCTTTTTCTGATCATTATTACTTTCATAAATGGTATAATTCTCATATTTAGCCTTGTTGTTTTCAGCCCAAATATCTTTTCCAATATTACAAACTAAAACCAATTCCCGATAAAGCTCATTGCCTAACTCAATGCGTTTTTCAACAGAAATATCTCTATCAGAAACCTTGTCTTGTTGAATATGAATCGCATTTTCGAAAGCAGCAGCAGCTTTCTGTACGTCATCAATATGAACTTGTCTTAGCCCTGTTTCTGCCAAGAAGTCCAGCAATTTGTTAGAGACACGCACGACACGACGTCCACAAAGTAAGAGTTGAGGATCACTCATATCGTTCATTTTTAGCGTACCAAATTTTCGATAATGCCCAGAACGTGTATTGTATTTACTAGCAACACGAGTCATAACAGAGCGAATCGCTGACTTGAGTTTTTCCTTTGCTTCTTTCTTTTTGTTTGTAGCTTCCATCTGATTGCCAATTAACTCATCATCATCAGGTTGATCTGAAAAATTATCACAGAGTGCTTCAAACTGCTTGATTTTATTATTGGCATAAGCATAGCTTTCAAACTCTTTTTGATCTCGCTTAATATATTGAATGCGTTCTCGGCATTGTGTATACAAATCTGCATCAGGAAAATTATACTCTCTATTAATACTTTGCTTTTTCATACATTTAATTTTGTGATTCAGTCTTCTTGTTTAAGTAAAAATACTTTTTATTTACATAAATAGCAAGAATCGTTAATTTTTTAAATGTTTTTTTTACTCCTTTGTAAAAATAGCTCATTTTTGAAGGAGTTTTTTAAAAAAAGATTGAATTTTAAAGCAATGTTTCATTACTAACTATACTTCGTGTAGATCACTTAGTCACAGCGCAGCTAAATCGTATTAGATTGATTATCAGCTAGATGATTTTTATGTGTTCAAAAAGCTAATAAGCTGATAATCAATTTTATGCAAGATGTGTTTTTATGTTTTTTGCAAAAAAAACTAAACCACGGAGTAGCAGCGTAGCTAAACTCCACGAAGTATTATTACTAATAAAGGAGTTGTTTAGCAGCGATCTTTTGGTCAAGTACTTAAAAGCTACCTGTTATTTTTAAATTTATTTAGCTGCGCTGCTACTTATTCGCTATGCTCATGAGCCTTCTGGTTGGTAAAAATTAGCTACACTAAACTTTCGATTTGTCAGAGAACCTAAAAATCTTATATCAGCATAAAACAGAGAAGCCATTCTCAATAGTTGAGAATGGCTTCTTTTGTAAGAATAGGTGTTTTGATAACCTTATTAACCTACTTTTCAATTCATACGATCTGATTTGTATTTTAAATCTTCTAGTATGTGATTTTTGTGGCGGTACCGCTTGGTCACAAGTTGCCAGTGATAGGTTGCCGATAAAATAGATTTTAAGCCATCTGTAAATTCCAAGACAATTGCTTTTTCTTCTTCCTCTAAAGCAGTGACTTCAAGCTGGATTTGTTGTACAGACCTATTAAAATCAGTATGACAGTCATTCACTAAATCAATGGATTTCTGAATGGCTTCGTTTAATGAATTGGTTTCATTAAGCTCCCCAAAACTGTTTACTAAGTTAAATTTACTGTGTCTTTCTTTTGGATAAGAAAAGATATCGTTAGACAAACCTCCAATGTCAGTACATAAGTCAATTGCCTTTTGTAAGTTAGGAACTTTTTTAAGCATCTCATCTGTTAAACAATTGCCAGTACAGTACTCAATTAAGTAGATTGCTACATACATACCAGAGAAATTTCTTCTTAAAAGAATATATTCCTCAATAGATCCATAATTATCTGGTTCTAATTGATCTCTTAAATGTTCAGATAAAAGCCAAGATAACTTTTGGAAAAAGGCAGGTTCACAACTTTGAAACAACTTGTTTCTAACCCATTGCATGGCAGTACATACTGTTTGAACCTTTTCATTGGTAAGCTTATCATAATAAGCAGCATTAATTTCCCCTGTTTGCCAGATGTACATTAATTCAGTTAAAGAAGGTTTGTCGTATTGATCAGCACCTTCTATATCTTCTCCAAACAAGTCATCAATATAGTATAACAAATCATAAAGGATATTAACAATAACAACTTTATATTTACCAGATGTTGGATATAAAAAAGAAGTCATTGTGGTATGCGCGGCATAAGCTTCTTCTAATTGAATGTTTAGTTCTTTTGTTAATTTCGAAGTTGCTTTTAGTATGTCCTTGATGCCTTTATGGCAGCTTACTTCCAAGTTGGAAATAGTTAACTGGTTAGAATTAAATGGACTAGAGGTGTAGCTTAATAAGCTGTCTTGCAAATCTTTAGTAATTTGCCTTGGGGTAGCTACGCTACTGGGACTTTCTTTTTTCATGGTATTCGTTCAATAGATTAGAATCCTATCAGACAATTAAAATCTTACTTATAAGTTATTTTTGATCACGAGCATAGGGGGCTTATTCTAAAAAAGCATCTTGACGATAGCTTATTTTAAATTTGGTCTTTCCTAATGATTACGTTGAATCATCTTAAACGATTTGGTGCAAGACTTTGTCTAGCTAAACAAAATACTCGGGGAGTATATTGTTTAGAAAGGATATTACAATTTTTTAAAAAATTAATAGATAGTGTGTTTGTGTTTATCTTTTAATATTTGTAAGGGCTTGAACTGACAACTTCTACATGAACTATAGCTCTAATAGGTGGGGAGTCATAGAGATTCTTAGGAGAATTAGTTGTAGTGAATGACAGCTTTTGCTTTCTCAATATAAAGCAATAACAATAGGATTACAAATTTATAGGTAAAATATCTGATATAGGAAGTAATTAATAAATTTTTATTTTACTGCTAATATATATTATTTTTATAATTCCTTGATTGTTAGATTTATTTAAAAGTGAATATAAAATATTGATTTTTAAAAATTATGAATTTTTGTTTGAATAATGAACTGCTAGAGACAGATTTACCATCTGAGATGGTTCTGGTAACTTACATAAGTTATAAAGAATGCTTGAAGTACTAAGTTGAAATGTCGTGTAAGTGCTTGTGTTGCTTGTGTTGCGTTACAATTAAGAATCGCTGGAACTGAATTAATTTATGAATTACTTGCTCTCTTGTGGTATGGTTAAGCATCAATTTTTATTTGCATGAAACAGCAACATGTATTGTGCTTTTGGGCTGCTTTTTTGCCTCTATTTAATTTTATTGCTATAGTTATAATTTTAATTTAATATACCTAAAAATGATTTATTTAAATTGGCTTAGTTTTTTTTCTTACAAAATTGGTTTCTTGGGAATATATTGTATCTTAAAACCTTTTATAGGTTAAAAGTTTAGAGCGCTTAAAACATTATCAAAGTGGTGTAAACATACTTTTCTGTCTCCAATTTACTAATAATTTAATTAACTTGTTGTAAGTCATACAATAGTATTTGTTGGAGCTGTTTGGTATCGTTAAATTAGTAAATCATTAATTATAAAAATAACACATAATTACCAAGGACAAAAAAATGGAGTTTAAAACAAGAGCTTTAACAATTGTAGTACGACCGGATGATATTGTAGATATAATACCAAATGAAGACTGGGGGGAGCCAGACACATTGGAGATCGCAAAGGAGAATGTAGCTGCTATGAAAAGGGCAGTAGATGGGAAACCTAGGGCTTTGCTTAGCCGTACGCCAAATAATTATTTGAGTAAAGAAGTGATGAAGTATTATAGTGAAGCAGAAGTAGGTGAGGTCGCTACAGTGATGCTAACAAATTCCTTTGGATCTAAAATAGTAGGAACACTTTTTTTGAAACTAACAGGTAAAAGTAGGGGGGATGCTCCAATTCGTATCTTTTCGACGAATGATCGAGAAGAAGCAATTAAATGGTTATTAGGACAAATAGCTAAGTCTAACAAATAGCTAAAGTAGCATCAAAAATCAAAAAAATGCTTTTGTAAGCCAATTAATAAATTCCCAACAAGCTCTATTTACCTCTTTGCAGTTTTGCGAATTAATAACTATATTTTTGAATGTAAAATAGAAGGAAATGACTCAAAAGAATGTTTGATGTTGTATCTTTAAGGGGCTTTTTTTTGCAGGAATTTATTTTTCCTATTATTTTTAATAAGCTAGTGAAAATTAATTACTTTTAGTACCGTTTTTTTAGCTATTACTTCGTAAATGAATTATATTAGGTTGATTATTAATTAAATAGGCTTAAAGCTTTGAATAATTGATAATCAATCTAAGGAAGTGTTATTTAGTAATAGGAATGTATAATTAGTTTAACTTAAATAATAGAAGGGATGGAGTATAAAACGAGAACACTACGAATCAAAGTTCAACTAAATGATATTGTTGAAATAGTGCCGAATAAAGATTGGTCAGAGCCAGATACCTTAGAACTTGCTCGTGAAAACGTGATTGCTATGAAAAAGGCAGTAGATGGGAAAGGAAGAGGTTTGTTAAGTCATACTTCGAATACTTATCTTAGTAAAGAAGTTCTGAAATGTTATTCTCAAGCAGAAATAGGCGAGGTAGCAACAGCAATGTTAACCACCTCTTTTGGCTCCAAAATCGTAGGAAACCTATTTTTGAAACTATTAGGAAAATCTAAAATGGGAGAAGGTAAAAGAGGCAAAGCACCAATTAGAATTTTTGATGTTAAAAATAAAAATGAAGCAATTGAATGGTTGCTAGAATGTATAAAAAAGAATAAGGCTTTATAAATCTCCATTTACCTTAGTATTCGGCTAAGGTTCTAAATTATTATATAGATAAGAAAAAAACGTTACAGTGATTTTCTTTTTTGAACCCGAACCTTAATTCCGTTCGTTGGACTTAAGGTCAATAAAGGCTTGAATCCTATTTTTTGTCCAGGAGATAAAGTGAATTTGTACCTTCTTATAAGCATTGCTAGAATAAACTGCATTTCCATTATAGCGAAATTTTTGCCAATACAAATCCTAGGACCTCCTCCAAACGGTAAATAAGAAAAAGGCGTGTGTTCTTTTTTATTTTCAGGAGTAAATCGCTCCGGGTCAAATTTTTCTGGATCTTTCCAATACTTAGCATTGTGATGTAAACCATAAATAAAGGCTGCAATATCTTCTCCTTTCTTAATTTTTACTCCTTTAAATTCGTCGTCTTCTACTGGCTCTCGATCGACCAACCAAACAACAGGATACACCCGTAAGGTTTCTTCTAATACTTGCAGTGGATAAGCTAAAGATCTAAGACTTTCTAAAGAAGGGGCTTCATCTCCCAAGCTATCGTTCACTGATTCTAAAACCTTTTGTTCAATTTCAGGATTTATAGCTAATAAATAGAACAGCCAAGCCATTGTTACAGCAGAAGTCTTATTTCCTGCAACAAGCAAGATAATAGATTCATCTAAGAGCTCTTGATTGTTCATGCGAGAACCATCTTCATACTCGGTTTCTAGCAACATGCCCAATAAGTCATCTCCTTTATCCTCAGAAGCTTTACGTTCCTCTATAAAATCTAGAATAAACTTATCTCTAATGTTTTTCTGTTTCACAAGCCTTTTGTAATCACCATTGATATGATACCAAGGTTTCATGAATGGTTGTTTGGATACAGCAACAATGTATTTATTGGCATAGTTAATACTTTTATCAATAACATCTATCTTATGATCGTTGAATTCTTGACCAAATAAACTTTTAGATACTATTTTAGCAGCAAGGTGAGTCATCTCCTTAACCAAGTCAATTTCTTCATTTGTTTCACTGTAGGCATCCATAATATTGTCCATATAATGATTGATCTCATCTACCATTATATTAGAAATACCATTTAATTTTTTTTTGTGAAACCCTGCTTGAATTGCTCGCCGTTGCTTCAACCAATGTGCACCTTCAGAAGTAAAGAGCCCGTTTCCAATTTGGTCTTTGACAAAATTTCTAACTAAAGCAGTTTTTATGTAGTTTTTGTTATTCTTTCTGAGAAAATGCTGAATAAGATCAGCGTCATCGGTTAATACAAGCTTATTGGGTAGTTGTACCAATCCGTCATTTTGATCCAATATCTGTTTAAAAAAAAGGATCAGATTGCGATTCATACTAGGAAGCTTGCGTAAAAAGGTAAATAGTCCAATTTTGGGGACCTCATTTTTTGGGTTGGCCATAATTAAGATATATTAGGTAAGCAGTGATTTAAAATTAAATAAAACCATAACCTGTAGCAAAATACAAGAACTGCTACAAATCGATAATCATTACATTTTATCTTACAGGAGGAAAAACGCAAGTTATTTTAGATGCGCTGCAATGTACAAGGAAGGAAGCCTAGACCAGTTGGAGATTTTGGATGCACTACTATTTTCGTGCTTAGAATATTAGCCAAAGACTAATTAATCTAGTATGATTTATCGATGAACGATTGCAATTATAAAGTGGCTAAAAAAATAAAAAAGTACCTTGTAAAACCTATTCTGATAGGAAAGTATACAAGGTACTTTTTGTTTCGTAACCATCAACCTTAATTAGTAAGATAAATTCTATTATAAATTAAGTGACACTTTAAGCATGCTTCTTAATGGTAGGAAGCAAATTTTTGATCTTCGAGTTGAAGGTATATTCAGAAGCATATTTCAAATCTTCTAAAATATGATTATCATGTCTAAATCGCTCCGTAACAAATTGCCAGTGATAACTAGCAGATAAGATATCTTTTAGTCCATCAGCAAACTGTAGAACTGTTATTTGTTCTTTTTTAGGCAATTTTTTCACTTCTACTTGTAATTGCTCAATAGCTTGATCAAATTCAAAATGATAATCATTAACGACATCAATAGAATTTTGAACAGCTTCTTTTATCGTCATTTCTGGATGAACGACTAAATAGCTATTTACCAAGTTAAACTTACTATGACTTTCTTTAGGATAAGAGAATATATCGTTAGACAAACCACCTATATCAGCACAAGCATCAATCGCTTTTTGCAAGCTAGGTAATTGAGCCAATGTATCAGATTCTAAATATCTATTGTTACAATATTCTACAAGAAATACAACAGGATACATTCCTCCAAAGCGTCTTCTTAGCATCATGTACTCCTCAACAGTATCAAAATCCTTAGGTTCTAATTGCTCTTTTAGATGTTCAAATAAAAGCTTAGATAATTTCTTGAAAAAAGCAGGTTGAGAGCTTTGGAATAATTTAGTTCTAATCCAAAGCAAGGCATCGTAAATATTTTTGATGATTGGGCTACTATTGTATTCTAAGGAGTCCGTATTGATTTGACCTGTTTTCCAAATCTGCATCATCTCTGGCAATGAAGGACGTTTTTCGTTCTCAAGAATCTCTATATCTTCTCCAAATAAATCATCAATGTAATATAAAAAATCGTAAAGGACATTTGCTATTACTAGTCTATATTTGCCTGAATTAGGATACAAAAAAGCAGTCATGCTTGTATGAGCAGAATAAACTTGTTCTAATTGAATATTTAATGTTTTCGTTAACCTAGAGGTTGCCTTCAGTATATCCTGGATGGATGCATGATATCTTATGTCTAGGGTAGAAATAGTTAATTGGCCAGAATTAAATGGGCTAGTAGGGCAGTTTGATAAATTGTCTTGAGTGTCTGTAGCAATTTGTATTTGAGTAGTTTTGCTACTGTTGTTTACTTTTTGATCTTTCTTTTTCATGGTACAATTTTCTAATGAGTGGGGGTGATGTAATAAACTTATACCAAGTCTTATTTTTAACTATTGTAGTTTACTAATAACTGCTGCTTTCTTGCAAAGGACGGCAGAAAATCCTTTAATTATTAAAAATTATTTTGTAACAATTAAAGGCATAGCAGAA
>CALDEP010000213.1 GCA_937942475.1 uncultured Aureispira sp. | reverse complement strand
AAGTTGCGTTCTTCTAGCTCCAATCTTGTGCCGTCCTGTACGTGTGGGACTTGAGCATTTAGATAGAGGTACAAATGGGCTTGATTGGTCTTGTAAATAGCAGGCGAAATGGTTAAGGGACGTTGAAAGATAAACTTGGCGTAAGAACTAGTAATGTGAATGTCCGTATCAATAATAATAAGCGGATGTTCTCCTTGGCTTGCTTGATGGATTCTTTGGGCGTGTTCGCTTGCTACCGCATATAAATCTTCATATTCAAACGCTTTGGAATCTGGAATTAAATCCCGTCCTGCTTCTAAGACTTCTTGACAATGGTAGTGTTGCGCTAGTTGTTGTGTTAAGGTCGTTTTTCCAGTAGATTCGGTGCCTAAAATAACTACTTTGATTGCAAAATAAGATCTGACGGCTTTGGGAAGGTATCGCCAGTTTTGAAATAAATCTTGGCGAATGGCGGTTGCAGAAATCGGAACCTTGAGTCGGCTTTGGTCAAATAAGCGATGCTGAATGCCCATAAAATTGGCGACAAAAGCACCGTAGGGTTCGGAGGTAATGACGAGTTGATAATCGGGGAATTGTTCTTTGAAGGCAGCCGACCAAAGCTTGGAAATGTCTTTGGAACTTTCGGAGCTATTGGGCAAGTCTTCTTCCAAATACTCAAACAAACGCACTTCTAAATTTGGACGATTGGCAAAGGTTTGTTCTATCCATTCTTGACGTGTTTTTCCTGCTAATAGTTCTCGATCACTGGCGCAAACCAAGATACTCAGAAAATCGCATTGGCTGAGGGCATAAGCAATCATGGCTTCATGCCCTTTGTGAAAGGGTAGAAATTTTCCAAAAACAAAGGCTTTAAGTTTGGGCATATTTGCGTTCTTTTGTCCAATTATAGCAACCATAAGAGGCGAGTCCTAGAAAAATTAGGTATTCTAAAGATAAAAAATAAACTTCTTTTTGATAATACAAAACCGTACAAACCACGTCTATACTAATCCAAAGATACCAACTTTCAATATTTTTGCGTGCCAATAAAATGGTGGCAATAATACTGGCCACCATTACAAAGGAATCAATATAAGGGTAGGAGGCAGGGGCTTTGAAAAATTGTGGTAAATAAAGGTGAATATTACTAAAAAAGAGTCCAGATAAGAAGCTGCCTATTATTAATAAAAATAGAAGAATCGCCCTTGTTTTTGAAGGGAGTATAGAGATTTTATTTTCAGGTGCTTTGGACTTCCAACGAGACCAACCATAGAGGGTTACGACAAAAAAAAACACCTGCAAAAACATATCGGCATACAACTGAATTTGATAAAACAGTAGGAATAAAAAAAGCACGTTGACGAGCCCTGTACTCCAGGTTAAAATGTTGGCTTGGGTGGCATAATAAACGGATAGTAAACCAAATAAAGTAGCGATCAATTCTATATAACTGACTGGATATTGGAGTACTTCAAATGCAATGGTGTTGATGTTGAAAAAATCCATTAGAAGGTATATTTTAGAGCGGCATAAACATTGGCAGGCGCTTGTGCAAAATACTTGTTGGTGCCATCAAAATCAACATATCCGTTGTTAAAATAAGTAGCATTCGTGATGTTGTTGGCGAAGATGGAGAGCTGGAAACCCTTGATGGTATAGCTCATGCGAGCATCTAATAAAAAGTAGCTGTTCAAGGAGTTTTCATTGGCAAAATCTATAAATGCGCCTTGTTGATACCGTCCAGATAAGGCAAACGTAAAGGCATTGTGTTCAAAAAATATTTCTTGATTGATAATTAAGGCGGGCGTTAAAATAGGAGAGAAGACTTCGTTTTGCTCTTTGATACGGCTGTAATTGAAGGAAGAATTATTGACTAAGGTAAAATGTTTGCTGAGTCGATAATTCAAAGTCAATTCTACGCCCATTCTAAAACTTTGCTCCACATTGTTGGTTAATGCCAAGCCGTTTGGACCAAAATTGCCATCCAAAACAATCTCATTCTTAAAGTCCATATAGTATAGATTTAGATTGAGATACAATTTTTCTGCTTGATAACGGAAGCCTAATTCGTGGTTTAAAACATACTCTGGATTGGTATTAAAAACAATAGGATTGCCTAGACTATCTGCCAGTAAATCGTCGTTGCCACCAAACATATCGTTGCGAGTTGGTTCTCTTCCTGTGCTACCCAAACTGTAGTAAAACAGTGCCTTGGGATTGATACTGACACTTATTCCTCCTTTGGGATTGAGAAATTGCCAATTCAAAGGTTCTAAGTCCGTGCCTCCTTGATAATTAAAGGTGGCGTAACGATATTGTATGTCTGCAAAAAAGTGTAAAAATTTGTAGGTGTAATCTACTTTTGTAAAGACACTAATTTCATTTTTGAAACCTGTGTTTTCGTAAAGAAAGCCAATGTTTCGTTCACTTCCAAGGTGTTTTCTACTGTAGACTTGTCCGTGAATTCCTGTCGTCCAATTCAGGTTCTTTTTGGAGAAGGTATAATTGCTGAACAAGCCAATTAAGTTCGATTGAAAGGCATAGTTGTAGAGTTCATCTGTGGATGGAAAACCCAAGAAATTATTAAAATCAAAATCATAATTTCCATTCAAATACGTATAATAAACACTCGTATGAAGAGAGGAACTATTGCTGATGTACCACTTGTTTTGAACTTGGGCGAGCCCTTGAAAGAACTGATCTTTTTCTTGTTTAGCATTGACATTGGTTCTCGGATCTACATTAATCAAAGAATCAGAAACGCCCAACCAAGCCATGCCATTTTGTTGATGTCCTGCTAAGATATTGACTTTCCAAACGGACTTTTCAAAGAACAAGGCACCACTCAAAAATAAAGATTGAGAATTATTAAAAGAATTGTATTTGTAACCATCAGAATAAATCTGTGAAGCGCGAACATAGAGGGCTTTGCGATTTTTTAGCCCACTGTTATAACTAGCAAAAGCTCTCAAACTATTAAAAGAGCCATAGCCTAAACCAATATTGCCTTCGGTAGAATCTCGTAAATTAGGTGAAAAAAGCTGTATGCTTCCTCCAAAACTTGCTACCCCATTTTTAGAGGTTCCAACGCCTCGTTGGATTTGCACTTTGCTGACCGAATTAAAAATATCGGCATAGTTGGAAAAGTACGCACCTTGATCTTCTGGCTCGTTCAAAGGCACGCCATCGAGTGTTATATTGATTCTGGTTTGATCAATTCCTCTCAATCGAATGTAGCTGTAACCTTGTGTATTTCCTGCGTCTGAATAGGCGGTAATGGAAGGCGTTTGGGCTAACAAAAAAGCAGGTTCTTGCCCTGTAGACTTGTTTTGGATGGCTGCTTGCCCCAAATCATAAAAAGTAAAGGGCGTCAGTTGCTTGGCTTGGTAGGTGACCACCACTTCACTTAGTAGGGCGCTGTCAAGGTTTAAACTATCGGTTTTTTGTGCGTGTAGCGGTACTAAGCTACTTAATAGTAGGAATAGGGTAGAAATGTATTTGAGCATATTTTAATGGTTTTAGGGTGGTCTAATTATTTTAGCTTTACTGGAGTAACTTCAAAGCCATTCTTTTTTAAGATTTCGATCAAACCACATTGAAAGCAAAGGTGGCTAAATCCTACTGCTATAAAACAGTCGTTGTTATTTAATTGGGATAGTATTGTTGCTGTCCAAGCCTCGTTTCGTCCTTTGATAACAAAATCATTTTCTGAACATTCTTTTTCAAATTCATAGGGTAAACGTAGGTTTTTATACTTGTTTGGAAAGGCGCACAAACTATCGTGGTCTTTTTTTAATTCAAGTGCATCTATCCAAAAAATAACCTGCTTTTTTAATTTTTTGGTAGAAATGTTGTGGAACTCGAAATGCTTGTTGATAGCAGTAACTTGAATGCTGTCGCTTTCTAAGCCTAAAACCGCTAAATTATTATCTGTCGCAACGTGTTGAAGGTAATCATCCAATTGTAATTTTATAGAGTCGTTTGGTAAGTAATTAGCACAATTATGTTTGTAATATTCTTTTTCCATAAGAAGACTGATCTCAGGAAAGCTTAATTTATGCAGCGGATACCGCCAAGTTTTGGCAATGGATTGGAGCTTTTGGGCGTATTTTTTGGGGAACTTTTTTTTGTAGTTGAAATTATCGGGACGCTTTAAAATAAAGGCACGTTCTTTTGTTAATTGCAAGGATTCAAAAATAGCAAGATCTGTTTCAAGCAGTTTGGTTTTAATAAGCGGAAAAGAATCTAAGAAATGAGCGCCCAATTGATGATAAGTGCCTAATAAATAGGATTGTTGTTCGCTTCCATCTTTAGTGATTTTCCACAAGATTGTATGCTGTGAAAATAGGGTGGAATTCATTAAAATGAAGAGAAGGAAGGTAAAGAAGGTGCATTTCATTTGAGCTGTTTATTTTTATAATAGATGTAAGTATAGAACTTTTTCTCCAAAAAAGCAACAGAGAATTTAGACCCGAAGCCTAAATTCTCTGTTAAGAAATACAATAAAAAATGCTTTCCTTTAGACAGGCTCTAAACCTTGTTAGAAGAAGGTTTGTACTTCACATAAATGTTAATCCAGATCGCTCTTGCCAAACGAGCGACCAAAGGTACAAACAAAAAACCACCAACAATTGCAGTAGCAAAACTTTGATTGACCGTAAAGTCAAAGACAAAAATACAAAGTACCATGGCACTTAGCATATAACCTGAACTTAGTGCATAACCAATGTACATAGCCCCCCAATAAAAACCAGGTTCTTTTTGATAATCTTGATTACATTTTGGACAATTGTCATGCATGTTGTAAATCCCTTGCATGGACGCTAAAGAACTTTTGTACAAATCTCCTTCATGACATCTTGGACATTTGAATTTGGAAATACTGTATAATTTGGATCCCTTTTTAAACATAACTGATATGCTTTATATATTAAGTAATCATTCAAAATAATTTATAGTCAAACCCTAATTCTTTTTGCCCTACTCTTCATCAAAAAACTTCATTTTAGCCCGCTAAAATTTCGATTTTCTTCTTCGATTAGCACTAAAAATAATCAAAGTTTTATTTATAACTTATTTTGCTCGTTTACTTATTTTGAATGAATTATTTTTCGAGATTGAGATGATGTACGGCAATGCGATTTCGACCCAATTCCACTAAACCCATTTGTTCCATTTTTTTTAATAACCTAGAGACCGCTTCTCTTGTGGTGTTCAAATCCAGGGCAATTTGTTTGTGTGTAATATGAAACTCTTTTTTCTGTGTTAATTCTATTTTTTTCGATAGATATTTAATCAAACGTTGGTCTAATTGAGCGAAAGCAATGGCATCAATGGTCGAAAGTAATTCTTTAAAACGAATATTATAAGAATGCATAATAAAATTTTTCCATTCAATGTGATCTCTAGACCATTCGTCGATATATTTGATAGGAATTGCCAAGATTTCTGAGTCCTCCTCTGCGACCGCTCTGATGTCACTAGTCTTGTCCATCATACAACAAGTAAAAGCCGTCGGGCAAGTGCTACCGTGAGCTAAATAGTACAATAAAATATCTCCATCTTCTCCCTGTTGTGTTACTTTGATGACTCCGTCTAACACGATAGGAACCAGTCGAATGTGTTGTTGGTAATCTAAAATGACAGTCCCTTGCTTTAGTTGCATAACTTGTCCTACTTCAGCAATTTTATCCAACAATACTCGATCTTGGATCATGGGTAATTCTGCTCGTAATCTATTTTGTAATAGTTGTTGCTCCATTATTAATGTGGTAATTTAGAACGCAAAGCGCCATAGGTTAAAGTGCCTATAATCGCACTGATAATGACGACAATAATAACTGGAAAACCATGTCCCAGCAGTGTATACATAGGACCAGGACAAGCACCTGTCATTGCCCAACCTAATCCAAAAATAATTCCTCCAAAAAGGTATCTGGGAATACTCATTGCCTTAGGTGAAAACTCAATGGGTTCTCCTTTTATATCTTTTAATTTTTTGCGTTTAATAACCGCAATTTGTATCGTTCCTAAAACAACCGCAACACCAATAATTCCGTACATGTGGAAGGATTGAAATAAAAACATTTCTTGAATTCTAAACCAAGAAATGGCTTCGGATTTTGTCATTACAATACCAAATAATATTCCTGCAAAAATATATTTTAAACCTTTCATGTGTTAGAGTTGTAAGATTAATGGAAGTAATACATGAGCCATCAGTAAGCCGCCTATAAAAAAGCCAATGACTGCAATTAAAGATGGAATTTGTAAGTTAGATAAGCCGCTAATTGCGTGCCCTGAGGTACATCCACCAGCGTATCTTGCTCCAAAACCAACAAAAAATCCACCCAGAACAAAGAGTAAGAACCCTTTGAGGCTAAACAAGGTCTCAAAATTATACAACTCTAGGGGAAGGTAGCCTGTTCCTTCTGCAATGCTACTGGGATAATCAACGCCCAAAGTTTGTAAGTGCGCAATGGTAGCAGAAGAAATATGAACAGGTTCTGGACTTGCCAAGTAAGTGGACGCAATATAGCCTCCAATGACCGCACCTAAAGCAAATAACAAATTCCAACTTTGTTTTTTCCAATCAAAATCAAAAAAGCTAATTTTTTTGCCCGCTCCTCCTGCGGCACACATGGCACGCATGGTGGCAGACATTCCAAAGCTTTTGCCCCAAAACAATAAAATGAACATGGTCAAAGCAATCATAAAACCGCTAAATGCCCAGTGCCAAGGTTGTTGTAATAATTCTAACATTTATTTCTTGATTTGAATATTTAATAATTTGAATATTTGACAATTATTAAGATTCTTAATTATTAATGAATTGTAGGGCGGAATAACCCGTGATACACGGCATTTTTAAATTGCCGAAGCTTCAAATTTTTCGTTTTTTGACAAACTATTCTCAGCTCTCTTAACGAACATAAAGACGCAGTAAATCGTGTGGTAATAGTTTAAACCACTTTTTTTATTAGAGGGCATGAGTCGTAAGTTTTAAGTAGAAAGTCGTCTATTTTCTTTTGATAATAAAGGACTTACGATTTTCTACTTAAAATTTATATCCCAATTCATGGCTGTTAAAAGGTAGCCTATATTTAAAACTCCACAGGATTTACTGCGAGAGAAGTTTGCAAGAGAATCAAATTTTTAAATTAAACTACGCTTTCCAAGCTAAGATTCCACCTTCTAGGTTAACCAAACTTTTGAAGCCCAATTGATCCATCATTTGACAAGCTTGTCCACTTCTGTTCCCACTTCTACAATAGATAAAGTAGTTTTTGTCTTTGTCTAGCGCACTAATTTTTGTTTGAAAGTCATTGGCAAAAAAATCAATGGCAATAGCCCCTTCAATGATTCCTTCTGCTACTTCTCCAGGTGTTCTGACGTCTAGTAATACCGTGTTTTCTAGTTCAGACATTGATTTTTTGAACGGTTCGGCTGTCAAGTTTTTATAGTTCATTACTTTGGTTGGTTTTATTTTGTTAATGATAAGTCGTGCAACTTTTGATAAATAACTCATGTATTTGATCTTGTTTATTATAAACTCATGTTATGCATAAAATTAATTAGGTTGCAAAGAACTCAGATGTAGTTTAGCAAATGGTTCTAATGTTGAATGTTTAATTTTTAATGCTGAATGGTATAAAACATTAAAAATTCAGCATTAAAAATTAAACCTTAGGAAATGTACTCAAATAAGTAATAAGAGGTTTAAATCTTGATTAAAAAAGTTCTTGCGTAACATCAGTTATAAAGTAGAAGGGCAAACAAAATCAGTTTTTGGGATAGCTGTTTCTGAAATAGCAGCAAAACCTCCTGCAATTTCTACCAAATTATGAAAGCCTCTAGCTTTTAGAATCGAGCTAGTAATCATAGAGCGATAGCCACCTGCACAATGAATGTGATAGGTTTTTTCTCTGTCTAACAGCTCAATATTTTCATTGATAAAATCTAAAGGAAAGTTAGTTGCAACAACAATATGCTCTGATTGGTATTCGTTTGGTTTTCTCACATCCAAGACATTTAAGCTTTGCTTGGCAAGTACTTGTTCTAAGTCTGTTGGAGCGATAGAGGTAATTTGATCGACTTCTTTTTTTGCATTCTTCCAAGCCTCGATGCCATTTTCCAAATAACCCAACACATTATCATAACCTACACGAGCTAGACGAGTCACGACTTCTTTTTCTCTACCTTTGTCCGTCACCAAAATGATTGGCTGTTTCAAATCAATGATTAAAGCACCCACCCAAGGAGCAAAGCCACCATCAATGCCAATGTTAATAGCATTAGGAACAAAGGCATCTTTAAAGGTTTGTGGCGCTCTAGTATCTAAAATTAGCGCAGCCGTCTCGTTGGCAATTGCCTCAAAGTCATCAGGAGACAAAGCAATCATTCCTCTTTCGAAAACAACATCCAAGCTTTCGTAACCATTTTGGTTCATCAAGACATTTTTAGGAAAATATTGAGGTGCTTTGCTCAAACCAGAAGTAACTTCTTTGACAAATTCTGCTTCGCTCATATCGGCACGAAGTGCATAGTTCGTCGCTTTTTGATTGCCTAAAGTATCAAAGGTTTCTGAACTCATGTTCTTACCACAAGCAGAACCTGCCCCATGTGCTGGATAAACAATCACATCGTCTGCCAAAGGCATGATTTTGTTGCGTAGAGAATGGTAAAGATGTGCCGCTAAGTCTTCTCTAGTCAAATGTGTTTTTACTGCCAAATCAGGACGACCAACATCTCCAATAAACAAGGTGTCGCCAGAAAACAAAGCTTTGTCCTTTCCGTTCTCATCTATCAATAAATAAGACGTAGATTCCATGGTATGTCCAGGGGTGTGGAGTACTTTTATTTTAAGATCTCCAACTTGTAAAACTTCGGCATCCTTAGCAATATAAGCGTCAAAGGCTGTTTTTGCATTTGGTCCATAAACAATCGTTGCGCCTGTTTTTTGAGCTAAATCAACATGACCAGAAACAAAATCTGCATGAAAGTGTGTTTCAAGAATGTACTTGATTTTTGCACCATCTTTTGCTGCACGTTCAATATAAGGTTTTGTTTCTCTTAATGGATCAATAATGATCGCTTCTCCTTTAGATTCGATGTAGTAGGCACCTTGTGCCAAACAACCTGTATATATTTGTTCTAGTTTCATGTTCTAATTTTTAAAATTGATAACAACAATAGATTAAAATGTTACATTCTTTGAGTTACCAAAGCTCCGCGAAGCATTACAAAGAGTAACTGTTATTATAAATAACTTATACAAAGATAAAGTTTTATGAAAAGACTAAATGTGACCTGAATCACATAAAATTATTTTTTTGTCATTTTTAGAAAAAAAAGTGACTAAACTGTTTGATTTGCCTTAATGGCAGCATTAATATTAGGAAAAGACGCTCTAGAATAAGTACTAGGCATTGCTACAAAAGCAAGGGAGACTCCTTCTTCTTGATATAGTTCGATAATACTTTCGAATGCTTTTTCTCCAGTACTGTCCATTTTATGAATTTGTGTGCCATCTATAATAACATGATCAATAGCAGGGACATTTTCAGCAGTAATTTTTTCTAATAAAATAACTTCCATTTTTTCTTTAAAATGATTGCTATTGGCAAAGTAAAGTTGCTCTTCAAAACGAATGATCAGTGTGTTTTTAGGAATTTCTAAAAGGCTATCATTTAAGACAATATTAGGAAATAAGGTATCATACAAGGTTCCAATAATAGATAATAAAACCCCTATTAAGATTCCTTTTTGTATGCCGATCATTAAGGTGGAAAGAAAGGTTATGATTAAAATAAAGAAATCTCGTTTGTGTCCTTTTTTCCATAAATTAATAACATCTTGTACAGAGATCAATTTAAAAACAGCAACCATAATAATAGAGGCCAAAATAGCTTTGGGCAAATAATAGAATAAAGGCGTTAGGAATAATAAGGTCAAAATAATAAAAGAGGCACTAATAATCGCTGCTAAATTTGTTTTTGCTCCTGCTTGATCGTTGACGGCACTCCGAGAAAATCCACCAGTACCAGGAAAACTCTGAAAGAAAGAACCCATGGTATTTGCCATTCCTAAGGCAATTAATTCTTGATTGGGATCTATTTTGTAATCGTTGTGTCGAGCTTGTATCGCTTTGGAAACAGCAATGGCTTCCATAAATGCGATTAGGGCAATTGTAAGAGCACTAGGTAGCAATTTTTGAATGTAATTCGAATCAAATATCATGGAAGGGAGCTGAAAGTTTGGCAATCCTTTTGGAATTTCTTGAACAATTGAAACTCCATATTGATCTAAGCCCAATCCCCAAACAACGACAATGCCTAAAACAACTACAATTAATGGGGCAGGAATAGCAGGAGTGAATTTTTTGGCAAGTATAATAATAAGCATACCTGACAAGCCAATGGCGAGCGTATAGAGATTCGTTTGTCCTATATGTTGTAAAGCCGACCACAAAATCTCGTGTAAGAATTGTCCCCGTTCTAAGTCAACTCCCATCAAATATTTCAACTGACTGATGCCAATGATAATAGCTGCCGCAGAGGTAAAGCCACTGATAACAGGATGGGATAAAAAATTGACTAAAACCCCTAGCCGCAAAAATCCCATTAAGAGTTGAATTACCCCAACCATTAGCGCTAAGAGTATAGCTAAGTTAATGTATTCTGTGCTTTCAACTTGTGCAAATTGACTAACAGTAACCGCAACCAACAAAGAATCCATCGCTACCGGACCAACACCTAACTGTCTAGAGGTACCAAATATAGCATAAATTAATTGAGGAACAATGGCAGCATATAAACCATAAATAGGAGGTAAACCTGCCAACATCGCATAAGCCATACCTTGAGGAATGAGCATGATTCCTACAGTAAGTCCTGCATTCACATCGCCTCTTAAGTGTTTTTTATTGTAATTTGGTAACCAGTCTAGTATTGGTAGTATAGATTTTATATTCATTTTTTATTCTTTATTCTTTATCTTGTTCTGTTATGAAGACAAATATAAATAAGTAAGGAATAGAATTGAGTGATGTGAGTCACATTGTTTGAAAAAATGAACGATTGATTTGATTCATAAAAAAAATAAAGCCAAGAAAGTAATAAAAAGCCTTTTTAGCTTGAAGGGGCTAAGCTCAACTAACAGAAAGATTTATGGGTTCAGCAGCAAGTTTTGTGGTCATAAAAAAAGAAGCACCTTTATCCGACTATATGAATCTAGCTTCGCTGCTACTTATTCCCTTTGGTCATGAGCGTTTCACTTATTGTTCGTGGAGGGAGGCTTAGAGCATTTAGTCTCATTTTGGCAAAAATTAGCTGCGCTGAGTCTTCGTTTGTCAATCAACCCAAAAAAGAAACCCGACAAAACATTTTTTGTTTTGTCGGGTGGAATGCTGTCTAGTATCAGACATAAAAAGGGACTACCTAAAAAGATAAATGCACCTCAGCACGTCTATCCAATTCATTGTCAGAATGGCTATCTTGTTCGCCCAAAGGCGTTGTTTTAATGCGTTCTCCTTGAATGCCAGTTTGTTTTAAGAAGTTGGCGACTTCAGCGGCACGTTCTGCCGATAGGCGTTCGTTTACTTCTGTACGACCTGTTTTACTTGCAAAACCTTTGACCCAAAATTGTACAGAAGGGTACTTTTCTAAGTAATACACTAAGGTCGTCAAGTTTTCCTTGGCTTGTACGGTCAAACTAGATTTGGCAACATCAAAGTAAATTTTAGTAACGTAGGTTCCTTTTTTTTGTGTTAAAAAGACATCCAATTTATTAGCAACGATATTCTTTTCAGACGCTACTTTTGCAATAGCACCTTGAAGGCTATCAATAGTACTTTGTTGTTTGGCATTTTTCTGATTGGCACGGGTCAATTTTTCTACTAGCGTATTATTAAAGCCCTGTTGCTGATTCAACTTTTTTGTCAATTCAGAATTATCATTATTACCTACAAATATAGAATCTCTCTGAACGATTCTAAGCGTATCTTTAGTAGTCACTTGCATTTCTGCTAGCGCTTTTTCTTTTGCGATTAGAACGGCTGTTTTTTCATTGATCGCTTGCTGTTGTGCTGCCAAAGCTTTTAAATAAGCAAGTTCAGCTTCTTTTGTTCTTGGACTCGTTTGAATATTGATGTCATTAATAACAATAGTAGTATCGCCATTATTTGCATTATTAACGATAGGATCAGTATTCAAATTGTTTGCTTTTTCAACGGTTTCCGTATTAGAGGGCGCAGGTAGGTTAATGGATCCTGTTCCCTCATTCGCCTTTTTTAATTGCTCAAGATTTAATTGGTTTTGTAATTCCTGTATTTTCAATTTGTACTCATATTCTTGTTGCTGCAATTTTAAATCAGCCTCGTATTTTTGCTGTTGCAATTTCAATTCCTCCTGCTTGGTATCAGGAGCAGGGCGATTTTTTTCCAATTCCAATTGGTTCAATAATTTTTGTTTTTCCAATTCATTGGCAGCCTTTTGTTGCTCTAATTTTAATTGATATTGCAAGTCTTGCTCCTTTGTATTGGGCGTACTTTTCTTTTTTTCTTGTTCTAAGTCCTTTTGTAATTTTAATTCTGCCAATTGACGCTCGTATCTTTCTTTTTGTAACAACAATTCATACTGATATTTTTGTTCTTGTTGTTGTAATTCTAAAGCACGAACTTTTTCTGAATCACCAGCATTAATTGTTTTTATCTGAGTTGCTGATGGGTTCACCACAGGACTCATAACAGGTTTTGCAAGGTCATTCTTAGTAAGTGAATTAACTACTAAAGGCGTAGAATCCGTTTTAGGGCGAGGAGGGGGCACAGGCGTTTTGATATCATCACGCCAAAGGCTATCTACCCCTTTCTGAGTAAGCCCGTTTTGTGCCAAGGTGTCCACTTCCAAGCGAGTAGAATCTAGGCCATAACTACCTGGTTCCATGGGAGGGATCACTTGACGAATAGAGTCTCCTAGAAGTCTGTTTGTTGCTGGTTTGCTCACTTCCTTGACTGGAATTGGTTCCAATTTGGAAGATGGCACACTTGTACTTTTAGGTTCAACAGAAGACGAAGAATGGTTGTTAACCGTATCCACTGTAATTGTTTTTATGGTCGTGGTGGTCGTGGTTATTTTTTGTACGCTTGTATCTGAACCTGTCGTCGTGTTAGGCTTTGGAGTACTTGTATTGTTATTATTATCACTAGGATTTGTAGGAGCAGTATTGCTATTATTACTAGAATTAGAAGACAACAACAAACTCTCTGTATAAATAATCGAAGGCGTAATTTTATAGGTTTTCTGTCCAAAGCTATAATGCGCAGAAAGTCCCACAAAGGTATACCAATCGTTCATCTCAGGAGATTCCCCTCTAGTCGAACGAGTTACATTACTTGGGTTGGCAGCATACGCTTGGAAATTATCACTATAATTAGAACGATAAGCACCACTCACATCATCCAAATAGTCAGTGCCTGTATAGCGCACCAATGCTTCTAAATGTAAATGAAAACGACTTGATACACGAAATTTCATTCCCAAACCTAAAGCTACATTCCACGTAATTGGACTATAGTTTGCACCTTCTGTATTTAACGCACTCAAGGTAGTTTCATATTTATGATCTTGCTCAATAACTTGCGCATTTGCAGCGTTTGAACCATTTTCATCTTCTGTACGAATGCTATTGTCTGACCAATAATGATAAGAATTATTATCGGCAGACAACAAATCGCCTTTGGTTTCAAAATGCGTTAAGCCACCACCAAACATAAAGTAGGGCGCAATAACAGCTCGGCTTCTTAGCACCAAATCATTATCAAAATAAACGATTCCTAGCAAACTAGCGTCAAACAAATCTGTTTGTACATTCAAGGCACGCGTATAATTGCTGTTTTTTTCATAAGCACGGTCACTGGCTTTGAATTGGCTTTTCATTCCCCACAAACGCAAACCAAAGGTTCTAGAGATATGATATTCTACCGAGAGACCATAAGACAAGAAATTAAAATCTTGTATAGGTTGCTTAAATTGGTGGGGCAAATCCCAAACTTGATGGCTCAAATCGCCATAATAATTGCTCAAACCTGCATGCAAACCAATCTTTAAAGCATAGCGATGTTGTTGCGCTAGACTAGCCGTTGTGGTGAGCAATAAAAAGATAAAAGCATGGATGAATTTATTCATTGTAGGTGCTTTTTTAATGTTATAAAAAATCAAGAAATGGCTAAAATAGCAAGCTTACTTGCTAAAATCCACCCACAAATCTACTTGAGCACTCACGCCAATAAAAGGACGGATGTAAACTCGTTTTTCGATACCAGAAAGCTGCCCTGCGGTGGTGGCATCTTCCAGAAAAGTTGCGCCTACATTAAAGTTAACAAATCTAAATATTTTATAACTCAAACCTACATAAGTAGGACGCTTGAAAATAGGACCACTAACAACGGTATTGTTCGCTCCTTGAAAATCCAGTAAAAATACGCCCAAATTAATAGATAAATTGTTCAAAATTTTGGATTGAGAAGAACGCTTGCTCAAAGGAAAGGCAAAGCCGACAAAAGGCGACGCTCCAATGGCTAAATTACTGGTTGTACCACTCAGATAAGCCCCACCAAAACCAGCTTGAAGGGCAATGGTACGTTTGCTTTTTTCGGTAGAATAATTATCAATATACTTATTGTCAATCATCTTTGACCATTCCAAATTCATGTATTGTTTTAACTCACTACGAATCATGCTACGCAAGCCTGACAATAATTTTTCTCTGTAGGCTACTTTTGCATCAGCGGTTTCTTCTCCTTGAAAAAGCGCTTTTCCTTTTGATAAACTAGCAGTAGAAATTTGTTTGAGTTTGAATTTGATCAAATCAGAAAAACCTTCAAAATCAGTATCTGTTCTGTTTCTATACATAGAAAGCCCCTTGTGAACAATCTTGTTCAGGCTTCTTATAATTTGTCGCTCGTTTTGTTGTAAACTAAGTGTATTTCGATTAACAATAATGACTTGTTCTAGGTAAGTAAACAAGTAGTTATTCAAAATGTTAGTTAGCGTATCTCGCTCTGCTTGAGGGATAGGCGTGTAATATTTGATGTTGATGTCGTATTCTGAGCTCCCTCTAAGTTTAAAGTTAATCGGCAATAAAAAGATATTTTTGACACTTCCTTTTGTTCGTTTCCATTTGTTAGAATAGAGTGGGCGTCGGCTTTCTTTTCCTTTAGGTTCTAAGACCTCTAATTCAACCAAATTAATTTCTGGTTTTACAACTCCTTGGAGCATAATGTGTGCTTCGGCAGGGAGTGGCTGGTTTTCGCCAAATACGACTTTTTCGTAATCAAAGGTAACGCCTTTGTATTGAGCAAAAGTAGCGGTAGAAAGAAATAGAAAGCTTATAACTAGTGTAATAATATTCTTCATAGTTTGATGTCTGTAGTTCTTAATAATTTGATCGTAAATCAAATACTCTTAATGAAATTATTTAGATAGGTAGGTGATTTTTAACCTCCAATGAATATGGTAAAAAAATATAGATTTGAAGCTTAAAATGTTAAAGATTCTTTAAAAGAAACAATTTTTTAAAAAAAAAGTTGAAATATAGAATTTTCAGGATTAAATCAAAAGGAATATTCGTTTATCCGTAATAATGTTTACTATTGATGAAATATGCTTTTAATATATAACGTTCTTTGACAAATCGTGTGGTAATAAGTTAAACTACTTTTCTGTTAGACAGTATGAGTCGTAAGTTTTCTTTTGATAATAAACGATTTACGACTTTCTACTTAAAACTTATATCCCAATTCATAGCTGTTAAAAAATAGCCTATGTTTTAAATTCCATACGATTTGCAAAAGAACCATATATTAAAATAATAAAGCGAAATTTAAGCTGTCTTTAATGCAACACAGCTAAGAGAGTACCTTTTTTCAAAAAGGTCACAATTATAGGATATAATTATCTTTTTATTTAGAAAAAATAAAAAATTATGCAGGACTTTAATTTAAGAGAGATGTGGAATCTGTTGCTAGAGAATGAAATCTTTAGGCGTTTATTTATACTTACTATTATTCTATTAATACTGTTGACGGTTTTGAGTTATATAAGAAAGAAAGTACTTAAAAATACGGTAGATTCTGATAGTAAATATAAAATTGTAAAGGCGGTAAAAATTTTGCAATATATTTTAATTGCAAGCGTAATTTTATTTGTGTTTAGTGACAAACTGGGAAATGTTGGCGTTACAATGGGTTTGGCAGGAGCAGGGATTGCTTTTGCTTTACAATCTGTTATTATAAGTATTGCAGGTTGGTTGAGTATTATGACAACAGGACAAATAAAAGTGGGACAACGGGTGAAAATAGGCGAAATTACAGGCGATATTATTGATATAGGGGTGATGAGAACGACCTTAATGGAGGTGGGCGCTTGGGTGAATGGAGATTTGTATAATGGTCGAATTACAGAACTTTCTAACAGCTTTGTTTTTAATGCGCCTATTCAAAACTATTCAGCAGATTATCCTTTTTTGTGGGACGAAATTACAATTCCTCTGAGAACGGAAAGTGACTTTCACTTGGCGCGCAAAATTTTCGTGGAGGTCACCAACGAAATTTGTGGTTTGTATACTGCCGAATCTAAAAAAACGTGGGAAAAGATGCAGGGGAAGTTCTTGATCGAAAATGCAAGTGTAGATCCTTCTGTTACTTTAAGGTTTGATGAAAACTGGATTACTTTCACCATTCGTTTTATCGTAGATTATAAGAAAAGAAGAAGTACCAAAGATCTTTTGTTTACTAGAATTCTGGAAGAAATCAACAAGCACGATACGCTTCATGTGGCAACTGCTGCAATGGAAATAAAGAATGTTGTTTAGGAACGTGTAATAAATAACTGATGTTACGCAAGAACTCTCTCATGAGCCTGCGAATAACTTTTTTATGTTGCTATTAAAATTCGTCCTTGCTTATTTAAGCACTGATTTAATGTTGAATTCCTAATGCTAAATTTTTAATGTTTGCTGCGCTATAAAGCATTCAACATTAAAAATTTAACATTAAGAATTAAGAACAAGTTTATACAAGAATATTGATTTTTCATCAACCTAATTATTTGTTTGTGTAACTTGAGTAAATAAGTTATAAAGGTTTTGGAAATATTTTTTTG
>CALDEP010000212.1 GCA_937942475.1 uncultured Aureispira sp. | reverse complement strand
CTACGTTTTGGGCAAGTAGTTTTTCATTTTTAAATAGACCTAAAATAATAAGTAGTAACTGAAGCGTTATAATTTTTTTAAACATAAGAGCTTACTTTAAGATGAGTGATTTTTTATATTAATAATGCTCCCCTCCCAACTTATCAAAGTGACTACTGAACAGAGGAGTTCGATCTGCAAGTACAGGCGAAATTATTATTAGCATTAAATATAATTTAATTTCTTAATAACCAGCTGCATTTATGGAAATGGCAAGCATAGTTTGTACTAAAACTATCTTGAAGGATTCAGCTTACCAAAAAATTCTAGTTTGGATGAATAAGTGTGTATCCTTATTGATTAAATGTGTGTGAGGAGCTTGCTTAAACTAGCAAACAAACTATCTTTAAAACAATCTATTCTAGATTCTTCAAGAACCGTAGCTTGTCGATTAGCTAACTATAGGAGCAAAAAAAAAAAGCCCTAACAAAAAATGTTAGAGCTTTAAAAAGTTTTAAGCTGTTTTACTTTTAGCTTTCGCTTTCGCTTTATTTCTTTGCGTCAAACGTGACTTGCCATAAGAACCGCTGTTAATTTTTCCTTTTTTGGACCTTTTATCTCCTCTACCCATGATATTAGATGTTTATAATAATAAAAAATGATTGCTTTTAATAAAAAATAAGGCGACTAGTTTTCCTCTCTATAGTCGTAAATTAACTGTTGAGATTGCTTACCTTACCACAAAAGTAATCTTTTTTTTTTAAATCACACTTCTAGTATTGGAATTCATTAGAAGGATGGTATTTTTAACCTATGAATGAAATCAGAAAAATTGCCACCCAAGTCTTTCACATCGAATCCAAGTCCGTCAAAGAATTAGCCCATTTGTTGGATCACAACTTTGACAAAGCAATTGAGCTTCTCTTTGCCTGTAAGGGAAGAGTGGTTGTTTGTGGCATTGGAAAATCGGGTTTGGTGGGCAAAAAAATTACGGCAACACTTGCTAGTACTGGAACGCCAAGCTTTTTTTTACATCCCTCTGAAGCCATTCATGGCGATTTGGGAATGCTAATGCCTCAGGATTGTTTTCTTAGTATTTCTAACTCTGGAGAAACAGATGAAATTCTACAAATATTACCTTACATTAAACAATTAGGGCTTCCACACATTACCTTAGTAGGGAATGTCGCCTCTACTTTAGCTAGAAATTCAGATGCTGTTTTAAACATTCATGTCAAACAAGAAGCGTCCCCTATTTCTGTCGTTCCGATGGCTTCTACCACCGCAGCTATGGCAATGGGCGATGCGATTGCTACCGTCTTAATTCATTTGAGGTCTTTTAATGAGGCTGATTTTGCCAAATTCCACCCAGGTGGCTCTTTGGGGCATAAATTGGTGACGGAAGTAGGAACAGAAATGCATCGCAACAATTTACCGATTGCTTATCTAGATACGAAAGTTAAAGAGGTGATTGTAAGTATGTCGAAAGGAATTTTTGGAATGATTGTCATATTAGATAAAACAGAACAAATTATTGGTGTTATTACAGATGGTGATTTGCGTAGAAGTTTGAATAAATTTCCAAGCAGTTCCTTTTTTGACCTAACAGCCAAAGAAATGATGACCAAAAGCCCTAAAACAATTCAAGCCGATTGCCCTTTATGGGAAGCCGATCAATTGATGCTTTCTAATAAAATCACCGCCTTGCCCGTAGAAGAAAATGGTCGCCTAATTGGCATTCTTGCCCAGCATCAAATTAAGTAATGTTAACCAATAATTGACGCCTTACTTAGCAGAACAATAACATGGAATTAGAAGAATTATTACAAAAAGAAGACCCAGCATACTGGGAAGCCGCTTTTAGAGATTTTGTCCAAAATGGATCTGTTCCTATAGATGTCTTTATCTGGCAATGGCTTTGGTACCGTGTTACTTGGTCCAATGGAGATTATAGCCTTTTTTATAACAAAGAACCACTGCTCAAAGCAAACCTTTTTGGTGTTAGCATAAGCATTACTGTTGGGGACGAAAACAAGAGGCGATTTATTGAAATGAGTATGTTTGAAAGCAATCCTTATCATCCTGATTTTGAGGAAATCGTAGCGGTCAAAAAACACGCAGCACGTTTTTCTTCTATCGGAAATCCTTATTTAGATGAACCCAATTACAAATTTTGGGAACAAGCTTTGTTTTGCAAATTGGTCAACATTGCCTTGGAAGAACGAAAAGGATTGGACTTTTTAATTGAACGTTCTAGACGTTAATACTTCGTGGGATTTAGCTACGCTGCTTCTGCGAGGTTTAGTTTTTCTACCAAAAAACATAAAAAACATTTTATATAAGTTTGATTATCAGTAATTTAATATTTTTAGAATTTTAAAGATATCCTGCTGATAATCAAACTGATATAATTTCTCCAAAAAGTAATGAGACGTTAAAAATAAAAAAATCGCAGTCATTTAAAATGACTGCGATTTTTCATGCTATTGGCTCCCTTAAGTTATAACAAAAAGCGCCTATTCTACATAATAAGCTCCCTTAACAACCATTTGTTGAGGTATTTTATTACTAAATGTGATAAAGCCATTATTAAATAGAGCATCTTTTAGCAATGTTTTTACCAATTGAGGTCCCTCCACGAAATAGGCAAAATATTGTTCTCCTTCTTTAACAACAGCATCGCTAGGCAAGCCTTTCACCTCCCTATTATCAACCTCAATGGTGCCATCGACAAACATACCAGGTTTTAACGCTTGAATTGCCTTTGTATCAAACTTACAATACACGACCAAGGTTCCATTAGCACGATCCACGACAGAACTTAACTGAGAGACACTTGCTCTAAAAGAATCCCTCGAATTAGGTATTGTTACAAGTACTTCTTGATTTTTAGCCAATAAAGGGATGTACTTTGACAAGACATGAAGTTCTAAACTCATTTTATCTTTAGCCACGATTGTTGTTAATTGATCTTCTGCTGTGATTAAGCTACCTTTTTGTACTAATAAATCTGTAATAAACCCACTATGAGGTGCTCGAATGACAAGTTGAGATTGAAAGTTATAACTTTTTTCTAATGCCTCTATATCTATCCCAATTAGCTCTAACTCTGCTTTTAAGCCTTTGTACTTTGCTTCTAAGAGTTCTTTTTGAGCAAAAAACTCATCAAACTCTTTTTCAGTAGTTGCATTCTTCGTTTTAAGAATCTCTTTTCGAGCAAAGTCTTTTTGAGCCAAATTAAGCGCTGATTTGGTCTCTAGTAAAATGCGCTGTTTAGGAATCAAATTAGGATTACTCAACACAAACAACTTCGAGCCTTTTTTTACATAATCCCCTGGCAAATACATAATATCCTGAATCGATCCACCACTTTTGCTATGTATAGAATATTGCTCTGAAGGTGGAATAATTAAATTTCCTGTCGCCTGGATACCTTGAGCAATACTCTTTGTTAAAATTGCGCCAATTTGTACATTAGGATTATTCTTACCAAAATCTTTTACCAATAAAACAGCCGCTTCCTCAACCACTATATTAGTATCTGATGTTGAAGATTCGGAATTGCAAGCCCCTAAAAAAAGAGCCATTATTATTATTATTATATTTTTCATAATTTATGTTTATTGTGTCAAATAATCTAATTGAAGGATTTGCTCATTGAGCATTTTCACCCACTCAAGATAGATTTCTTGCTCCTCTAATAATTGCTTTTGAATTTGGCTAAATGCTAGAAAATCAAGGGCTCCTTGCGTATACTGTTGCACTATTTTTTCTTTAATAAGAGATTGTCTAGGTTTGGTAAGCCGTTGATAATTTTCAATTGCCTTTTTGTAAAAAGCTAGGTTCTCTTGTGTCTTTTGTAGTTGCCCTTGAAAATGATGCCGTTCAAATTCTTCTCTATTTTGGATTTGTTGTTTTTCTAACAACAATTGTTGCTGCTTGATCTTGCTTGCCCGTCTATCAATTGGAACTTCTAGTCCAATGGAGAAGCCTTGAAAAACAAACCTATTTTCTAAGGATTGGGCAAAATAGCCTACATTCCAAGTGAGTTGTTTTGCCTTAATTTTTTCTAAAGAAACCTGTTGTGCTATAATTTCCTTCCTAGTTTGGTAACTAGAAAAATATAAACTATTATCCAAATCCAGTTCTTTATCTACTTCCACTAATTGGCTTAAGTTCCTTGAGACTAAAGCAACACTGTCTTCTAAAAAAGCTGCTGTTCGAAGTTGCAATACAATGTTTTTATAATTATGCTCCAAGGTGTTTTTCTGTCTAAAAATCCGCCCTTGTTCCTTCTTAAACAACTCCCAACTAACAAGATCTAATTCACCAACTTGGTATCGTGCATCAAGAATTTTTTCTAAGTCATTATACAATTGTAAGACAGAATCATAGAGCACTATTTTACTATTCCAATACGCCCATTCGTTGTACATCAATTTTAAATCAAATCGTAATTCTTCCGTCAAAATTTGCTGTTCAACACCCAATAAATCTACTTGATGATTAATTAAGTTTAGCTGCTCTTTTTTTTCTTTTTGTCGAAACAAGGGACTAACATCCTGCTGAATAGATAGATAAGAATCAAAGCCTCCATAATTGATTTGTCCTCCTTGATAAGTTAAAGACAAAGGCGACCAAGTATTTAATGCTTTTCGGTTTAATCCTTCTTTTTGGATAGATAAATTGTGATTATCTAATAATGGATGGTGTGTAATAGCATAGTCACAAATGGCATCGACTCCTTCCAAGCTTTGAGCAAAGCTACTTTGGGTTCCTCCTAAACTCAGCATTAAAAGGAGCGCTGTTGTTTTTCCCCAGCCTCGTTTAAAAACCAAATAATAAAGTGTTGGCAAAATCACCAAAGTGAGTAAAGTAGATGTAATTAATCCCCCAATCACAACCGCCGCCAAAGGTCGTTGAACCTCGGCACCACTTCCTGTAGACATCGCCATTGGCAAAAAGCCCAAAGCAGCAACAGATGCGGTCATCAAGACCGGTCTTAATCGAGACAAACAAGCCGTACTAAGGAGTTCTTTTAGGTTCTCAAATGACGTATTTTCTAGTTGTTTGATCGCACTTAGTAGAACAATTCCATTTAATACAGACACCCCAAACAAAGCAATAAACCCGATACCTGAAGAAATACTAAAAGGCATTCCTAACAGCCACAAAGCCCATATTCCTCCTATGGCAGACATTGGAACCGCCATAAAAACAATCAACGTTTCTTTTAACGAACCAAAAGCTAAATAAAGCAACAACAGAATAAGCCCTAAAGCAATCGGCACAGCAATCAATAAACGGTCACTAGCTCGTTTTAAGTTTTCAAATTGCCCGCCATATTGAAGTTCATAACCAGCAGGCAATTCTAAATTGTTAGCTGCTGTAGCTTTGATTTCTTCAACCAAAGTAGCAACATCTTTATTTCGAACATTGACACCAACATTAATAAAGCGACGTGCTTGCTCTCTTGATATCAACATAGGGCCTTCTACCTGCTTAATACTGGCAACATCATTAAGTGGTATCGCTCGACCTTCTTTGTTCAGTACGGTTAATTGCTCCAAATTTAATTCTTGTCGATAGGCAGGGGCAACTCGAACGACCAAATCAAATTTGCGTTCTTCCTCAAAAATATCACCGACTTGTTCACCAGCATAAGCGGCTCGAATAATCTGATTGACGTCTTTGATATTGATACCATGTTGTGCCAATTTTGTTCTATTGTATTGTACGGACAATTGCTGTAACCCATCTGTTTGGTCTACCTTTACATCACTAGCCCCCTCTATTTTTTCTATAAGAAGGGCTAGTTCATCGGCTTTCTTTTTTAGAATACCGATATCTTCTCCAAATATTTTTACTGCAATATCTGATTTAGATCCTGTCATCAATTCATTAAATCGGAGTTGAATCGGTTGTGTAAATTCAAAAGAAGCCCATTTAATGGGAGCCAAAGCTGCTTTCATTTTTGACATCAACGCTTCTCTAGAAGTTGCTGAAACCCACTCCTCCTTATCCTTCAGTATAATCATAATATCAGCATCTTCAATAGCCATAGGATCTGTTGGCACCTCTGCAGTTCCTATTTTAGAAACGACATGTTTTACTTCGGGAAATTCTCTGAGTAGAATTTTTTCAGCCATTGTAGAGGTATGAATGCTTTCGTTTAAAGAGCTACCTGGTTTAATAGACTGCTGCATGGCAATATCCCCCTCCTCTAGAGTTGGCACAAACTCAGCCCCCAAAGAACTAAAAACAAGGACAGAAAAAACAAAAACAAGCACTGTCGTAAGCAATGTACTCAAGGGCCATTCTAAGGATATATTTAAGAGGGGTTGATACATTTTTTTTAGCCTAGCAATCAACTTACTTGCCCAACTCCTATCCTCTTTAATTGTCTTAGAAAGGAATATAGAAGCCATTACAGGAACATAAGTAATAGATAAAATCATAGATCCTAACAGGGCAAAACCTACCGTTTGTGCCATTGGAGCAAAGGTTTTTCCTTCCACCCCTTCCAAAGTTAAAATAGGTAAGAAAACGACTAAAATAATCAAGACACCAAATGCCGCAGAACGATAAATTTTGGAAGTAGATTCCTGTACAACAACATCCATCTCTTTCTGTGTCAATTGCTTCCCAACATAGCCCAAAGTCAATACATGCAGTAAACTTTCAACAATAATAACGGCTCCATCTATCACAATACCAAAGTCTATTGCTCCTAAAGACATCAAATTGGCAGAAATCCCCCAATAATCCATCATTATAAATGCAAATAACAAAGACAAAGGAATCACAGAGGCAACGATTAGTCCTGCTCGAAGATTACCCAAAAGTAACAACAAGACAAAAACAACAATCAGACCTCCTTCTAACAAGTTTTTTTCTACGGTTTTAATCGTTCTTGCAATTAATTGGGCACGATCCAAATAAGGATAAATGGAAACCCCTTCTGGCAATGTTTTTTTAATTTCCTCAATACGTTGAGCTACATTTTGTAACACTTCTGAGGTATTTGCCCCTTTTAACATCAAGGTGATTCCTCCGACGACCTCCCCTTTTCCATCCATCGTCATGGCTCCATATCTTTTAGCGCTTCCAATACCAACCGTTGAAATATCGCCAACTTTAATTGGAGTGCCCTTCTTATTTTTTACTAAGACTTCTTTTATGGCATTAATACCATCTAAAACACCTTCCGTACGGATATAGAAAGAATAGGGTCCTTTCTCTATATAACTTCCACCACTGTTTTCATTATTTGCTTCTAAGGCTTGAATAACGTCTGAAACGGTTAGATCATGCATCTTTAATTGACTGGGGATTAAGGCAACATCATATTGTTTTAAATAGCCACCAAAACTACTTACCTCAATAATTCCCTTTGTTCCATTCATCTGTCGTTTTACAATCCAATCTTGTATCGTTCTTAATTCAGTCGCATCATATTGATGTGCAAACGCATCTTCGACCGTCAAAACATATTGATATATTTCTCCCAAACCTGTTGTAATAGGCATGAGTTCTGGTTCCACTAAACCTAAAGGCAAAGCAGCCTTTGCTATATTCAATTGCTCCTGCACATATTGCCGAGCCACCATGACGGGTACCGTCTCTTCAAATACGATGGTAATAACAGATAAACCATATCTTGAAATAGATCGAACTTCAATGACATTTGGAATATTTGTCATCGCAGCCTCTAATGGATAGGTTATTAATTGCTCCATTTCTTGAGGAGCCAAGGTTGGAGCGGTACTAACGATTTGAACTTGGTTATTCGTAATATCGGGAACAGCATCCAAGGGTATTTTAGAGGCAGCGTAAACTCCTGCCATTATCAATGCTAGGATACCTATCAGCACCAGCAGTTTATTCTCTAAAGAGAATTTTATGATTTTTTCAAACATTTTAATACACTTTAAATAAATTATATAGAGATATGCTTCTAATGAAAATTAGAATTAATCAATCACAACACATTCTGTATATATCTAATAAACAGAAGCGTATGAAACCACGACATCAAAAAACAGAATGAAGTATCAATACCTTATTGAAAATCAATAGGTACCTTTACTTACAATACTTATACAATGTTGTGGATTTTTATTTAAGTGTATTGTGGTGGTGCTCGAAGCGCAGTATTGGCTTGATAATAATAATAGGAAGGTAATTTTTCTTCTCTTAAAAAAGAAAAGTTAGATATATAGACAAAAGATAGTTTTTCTACTAAGACGATCTTTGGGCAAACACGAACAATAAATGGATCTAAGCTACTTAATTGAAAATTGCTTACCATATTAGGATGCTCATATTTTGAGTAGCATTCCAAATGATCGTGTCCTAAATTTTCATGAAAACTGAGTAAAAGCCAATCCAAAAGTGTTTCAGCTTCTTCATGTGTTTCTTCATGGCACAACACATCCATTTCTTCATGATGTAAATGTGGGATTACATTGTGAAACAGCAGTATAATTCCTGCCAAAAAAAATAATATGTGTGCCGACTTTTTGATTTATTTTTTATTTTTAATCCTCTACTTTATATAAAAAAGGCCTATCTAACACCTGATTTATTAATTAAGGTAAAGCTAAATATTTTATGCAACAAATGTATTAAACACTAAAAAGATTAAGCTTTATTTAAGATAGATTTACACCAAACAAATAGCCCATATAAGCTGTTGCCCCCATAGCAATTGTTCCCCAAAAAGTAATGCGCCTCACTGCTTTTAGAATATTAGAACCGCCCGCTTTTGCTGCCAGAACACCTAAAACGATCAAAAAAAGCATCGAAAATACATACTGCAAATAGATCATTTGAGAAAGAGGCGCAAATAAAACGACTATAAGTGGTAAAATACCGCCAAAAACAAAAGCAGCACCACTAGCTAAAGCAGCCTGTAGAGGTTTTGCCTGCATAATTTCATTAATACCCAACTCATCTCTTGCATGTGCTTCTAGCGCATTATGCTGTGTTAATTGTGTCGCTACTTCAAGGGACAACGCTTCGTCTAAGCCCCTTTTTTCATAAATTTTCGCCAGTTCTAATAACTCTGCTTCTGGTGTTGCGGTGAGTTCCTCTTGTTCTCTCGCCAAATCAGCTTGCTCAATATCTGATTGAGAACTAACCGAAACGTATTCTCCAGCTGCCATTGAAAAAGCGCCTGCTACCAAGCCTGCCAGCCCTGCCAAAATAATAGGTTCTCTAAAATCACTTGCTGCCGCTACTCCTATAATAATACTGGCTGTTGATAATATACCATCATTAGCACCTAAGATCGAGGCCCTCAACCAACCACTTCGGGTTACATAATGTTCTTCCATTTGTTATGAGTTTTATGCTGCTTTTCTAAATAAAAATTGCGCTAAAGCTACAATCTTAATAAAGATAATTCCTTTATAGTTTTAATTATAACTAATTTGCTAATTATTCTTTTATTAATCGCTAAAATGTTGTTATTTTACGCTTATTATAAGCACCTAGATTTAGAGTAAACAAAAGTTTTGAAGATTTATAAATGAAACCATTTTCAAATAGTCTACTCTTTAAATTATTCTTTTTTTCAATAGAAAATTGTCGCTCAATTATTTATGTTAAATACCTCTATCGAATATTTAAAAGGCGTTGGCACTGCAAAAGCGGATGTACTTAAGAAAGAACTGGGTGTTTTTTCTTACGCACAACTATTGCAACACTACCCTTTTCGTTATGTAGACAAAACGAAATACCATAAAATAAAAGACGTTAAAGACGACAGTGATTATGTCCAAATAAAAGGCATTCTCAGACGAATTGATAGTATTGGAGAAGGTCGAAAACGTCGGATGAAAGGCGTGTTTAGAGACGACACAGGCATGCTTGAATTAACTTGGTTCAAAGGACTAAGTTGGGTGCAGAACTTGCAGGTAGGCATGGAATATATCGTCTATGGCAAGCCGACTATTTTTAATGGAAAAGTTAGTCTTGTGCATCCCGATATGGTTTTGTTCACAGAGGCAAAAAAAGCAAATCCATCTACCTTAGAACCTGTCTATCCAACGACAGATAAGTTGCGCAACAAGCGATTGGACAGCAAGGGAATGTTAGTCATCATGAGAAACTTGTTCATGAAAATTCATCCTCAGCGCCATCTAATTCAAGAATCCTTGCCTGATTATTTATTAGAAAAATTACGTTTACCAGGTCGTTATGCGGCATGGATGGGCATCCATTTCCCTAGAGACAAACAGCAGAGAGATTTAGCACAAAAGCGGATTAAATTTGAAGAATTTTTCTTTCTTCAATTGCGAATGTTACAAACCAAACATCAAAAACAAATTGGCATTCGTGGTTTTATTTTTAATAAAATAGGGCACTACTTTAATACCTTCTATCAAAATAATTTACAATTTGAACTGACCAACGCTCAAAAGCGAGTCATCAAAGAGATTCGTGCCGACATTGCTACAGGACATCAAATGAATCGTCTATTGCAAGGTGATGTTGGAAGTGGTAAGACCATTGTTGCTTTTATGTGTCTCTTAATTGCCATTGATAATGGTTTTCAGACGGCTCTAATGGCGCCTACCGAAATTTTAGCCCAACAGCATTACATCTCTCTTCAAGAAATGGCAGAAGGCTTGGGACTTAACATTGGGATTCTCACAGGTACTGTAAAAGGAAAGCGCCGAAAGGTACTTCTAGAAAAACTAGAAGCGGGAGAAATTGATTTGCTAATTGGAACGCATGCTTTGATTGAAGCCCCTGTTATTTTCAAAAACCTAGGCTTTGTTGTTGTCGATGAACAACATCGTTTTGGGGTGGTGCAACGTTCTAAAATGTGGCGCAAAAACCCAACCAATCCACCACATATTTTAGTCATGACGGCGACACCAATTCCTAGAACCCTTGCCATGACTGCCTACGGGGATTTAGACGTTTCAGTTATTGATGAAATGCCTCCTGGTCGTAAACCCATTAACACCTATCATAAATTTGAAAGTCAACGCCTTTGGACCTTTGGGCAAATGAAACGGGAGATTGCAAAAGGGCATCAAGTGTACATTGTTTATCCTTTGATTGAAGAATCTGAATACGAGGGTTTGAGTGAGGTAAAGGATTTGATGGAGGGCTATGCGACCATAGAACGAGAGTTTCCAAAACCGAAATATCAAGTTTCGATTGTACATGGTCGTCAAAAACCTGCTGCAAAAGAAGCAGAAATGCAGCGTTTTGCCAAAGGGGAAACTCAAATTTTGATGGCAACAACTGTCATTGAAGTTGGGGTTAACGTTCCCAATGCTAGTATTATGATTATTGAAAATGCAGAGCGTTTTGGTTTAGCTCAATTGCATCAATTGCGTGGTCGTGTAGGTCGTGGTGGTGGTGATGCTTATTGTATTTTAATGACTGGTTTCAAACTGTCTTCTGATGGTCGGATTCGAATGCAAACGATGGTAGAAACTACTGACGGTTTCAAAATTTCGGAAGCGGATCTTAAATTACGTGGTCCTGGCAATATCGAAGGGACACAACAGTCTGGTGTGCTCAATTTAAAATTGGCAAACATCATTCAAGATGGGGATATCTTGCGGGCAGCAAGAAGTATTGCCCAAGGAATTTTAGAAGAAGATCCTTTGCTAAAAGCACCTAAAAATGCGCCTCTTTTGCGACAATTGCAATTATCACAAAAAAAGCATGGCTTTGGGCAAATTAGCTAATTCAAATCCTATTCATCAATTTCTAAATATTTAGGGAAAATTTTAGGCTGGCGTATAAACTGCAAGCCTTTTTTATAAGAAAAAAGCACTTCCTTGTCCTTATCTAACATCTTGTTGTACAAAAAAATAGAATTTGGATCTATTTTTCCATTGATTTCTACATACTTAATCACATCTGATAAATCTCTATAACAAGCAGCTCCTGTTATCGTAAAGCTGTTTTGATCGTCTCTAGTGATACTTGCAGTACATCCTTCATTGTAAATTAAATCATCTACATCTAAATTCGCCAAAGGTTCTTTTTTGCGCCAATCGCTAACATATTTGTCTTTGTTTGGTAAGTCGTACATGACCACTTCTATCGTTTCTCGATCTTTTTTCTTGAAATTCCAAACTTCTTGAGATAACAAATCATCAGGACGATCTTCTTGTAACCAACAAACATACAACCAATATTCGTTGCCTCTTTTGGGCCAAATTGGGACAGAAATTATTTCTTGACTTCGATACAATGGCGAGCCATCTCTTCTAGCTTGTTGCTTATTTGAAAAAAGCCCTAAATACATATTAAAAACTTTTTCTAGCCGATTTTCTGTTTCTTCGATTTCGGTACTAGTTTTTGTTTTATCTAAGTAATTATATTGCTCTTTATTACAAGCAGTTAATAGTCCGATGCTCAAAATTAATATTGATACAAAAAACATTAAATATCCTTTCATGAATCCTTTTTAGATAATTAGCTAGAAATAGTTTGGTTGAGGTATCAATGATAGTTATTAAATAACTAATTATTTAACTCATCAGTTATTTAATTGACAATAGAAAATAGTAAGGGGCTTGTATAGAGATCTTAGGTCCTATTTAGGGGTAGGGTAAGTTTAAAGATATTATTTTTTAGTAAATAATACACGAACTCTATGCAAAATAAAACAGGAGTCACTCCTTAATCCTTTAGGAATGAAGGAATGACTTCTGTTGATTTTTATTTTATGCTTATAAATCATATCCTTTTGCCAAAAAGAGACCATCTTCTCTAAAGTGTGTTTCGAATTCCTCTCCAGTATCAGCAGATTTCAATTCTAACTCATAAGAAATATCGCCATTGCTGTACTGAACCATACTTGCACCTTCAAGGCTGTGATCTTCAAACCTTGCATTAGCGGCTGCAATAATTAATTCTGGAACGTCCTCCAAATCCATAGAAATTTCGGTTAGAAGCAAATGTCCCGTTACGGTAATTTCAACTTCAAACTCTACCTCTCCATTATCAAAAGAAGCTTCATAAATTTTAGCAGGAACTTCCCAGCCCCACTCTACTTCACTCATACTAACATCTGGATAGTATTCTTTGAATACTCGTAAAATTTCGCTGGGTACTACAAACTCATTCATTGTTTTGTGCTTTATTATTTTGTAATTTTAATAACCTTTTTAATACTACTTTGATAAGCTCCTACCAATTCTACACGAATCCAATACACTCCTGTAGGTAAATTATCAAAATTAAGAACCGCTGATCGTTGATTCACGGACTGCATTTGCACCAGTTGACCTAAATCATTGCAAATATAGACATTCTCTATCGTCTTTTCGCTTTCTATATTTAAAATACGGTGTACTGGGTTGGGATAAATATTCACCAAAGCACTTTCATCGACCAATATCGTCCCGACAATTGGGCTAGAACAAGCGCCATCAAAAATAATATTATTGGTATAACGATTAAAAGCAGGAATAACATTGGCATTGACAGCATTGGGCGTTCCCATCGTTCCCCATTGATTGACAGGAACAAAATCAGGACGGCTAGTATAGGCATAACTTAGCTCTGGCAAGGCCGTTGTTCCCGATGGTTTTAGGGTTCCTTTATCGTTATTTCCATGCAAAAAATGCCCCGTACCTTGTAGGTTATAATTCACTAAACTATATGGAAAACTAGTGTTGGTAATTTCATTTCCTATAAAATTCTGATCAGGCGAATTTGCAGCACTAAAGAAAATTCCAAAGCCTTCTGCTCGATTTCTAAGAAAGGTATTGTGTGGACCATTGGGTCCATGAGAATCATCAATTACAATGTTTCGACAAATATTTTGTTCAAATAAATTGGCATAAACATAATTGCCATGCAAAACCATATCTCCTGCTGAATTATTAGGAGCAGAAGACCAAAAAGGATCAAAAGAATAATTATAAGCAAAAACATTTCCATTTGCCCCCGCTTGCAGCAACATGGAATGCCTCAAATGTTCAAAAATATTATTCTCTGCCAAGCACTCCCCTGTTGCAAATTGAAACACAACACCATAAGCTCGTCCACCGCCTCCATAGTCAAACCCATGATGAAAATAAGACTGTGCAATGTATAAATTGGAAGAACGTTCTCCTCGAACATGTGAAAACGTACAGTTCTCAGATTCAATCCCTTTTACCCAGCAATTTACCGCATATCTGAAGGAAATATTACAAGACTGTTGAGGGGCTGTATTGTCTATTCGCATAATTTTCAGACATTCTATCCCTACATTTTTTCTAGGGTTTATTTTTTGATAATAAGCGGTTCGAGCGGTATCATAATCCATTCTCAAAGGGGACTTCAACCAAATGGTATCTCCTGCCAAACTATCGACTTGAATAATTTGCCCTGTTTCCTTTTCAGACCAACTAGACGTAATCAAATCCGTATCGTATTGCTTGAGTTGTACCCAATCTCCAGCCGAAAGCAAACTGGCATTCCAGACAATAATCTGTGTTGCATCCTTGGCACTTGGCAACAGTAATTTAGACGTATCGGCAACACTCGTTGTTCCGTTTATTGCAATGCCATTTCCACTTCCACCCAAGTCCAGCTTTAGAATCGTGCTATCCGCTCCTTGTCCTCTGATAATAAAATTATCAGGCAATGTGATGGTATTATTAAATAAAAATTCACCGCTAGGAAATTCTAAAATAGCTCCATTACCAAAATAAGCAGCAATAAAACCAGGAATAACAGCATCATTTGGCGTGATTCCATCTCCTACAGCGCCAAGTGTTTGTAGATCGAACACGGGCAAACCGCTAATCGTATCTGCTCGAAGTCCTGCTAACGTCCAATCGACGGTTCTGTTTTGAGGAAGTGTTTGGGCGTAATTATGCTGGAGGAAGCTCAGTAGTATGAGCATTGTAAATAGGTAATGCATTGGGGGACTTGTTATATTTGTAAGTAGAATAATGATTTATTTCAAGTACAAATTGAACAAAAAATAGCTGTTTTCCAAACAATTGCGAACTAAGATCGTAGCCACTTCCAAAGTGAATGCGATCTTAGTTCAAAAGTAATTGTTATTGTACTTCAATTAAGCATCCAATGCTTTGAAGTAATCTACTGTAATTCCCAAACCTTTCTGAAAATCAAATTGAGGATCATAAGCCAGTAGCTTTTGTGCTTTGGAAATATCTGCCTGAGAATCGCGAATATCTCCAGCTCTTGCAGCCCTATGCACAGGCTTTTTATGGGGAACGCCAGCCGCTTCTTTGATGCCATCAAACAATTCTAAAACCGTATAACGACCACCACAACCAACATTATAAACTTCGTTTAAAGCGGCAGTATTAGTGGTCAACATGGCTTTGATATTAATTTGAACCACATTTTCAACAAATGTAAAATCTCGTGTTTGTCCACCATCTCCATTAATAAAGACCTCCTTGTCGTTCATACAAGCATCGGCAAACAAAGGCAAAACAGCAGCATAAGCGCCTTCTGGGCTTTGTCTTGGTCCAAACACATTAAAATAACGGAAACCTATAAATTCCATCTCGTACAAACGACCAAAATTTTCTGCAAATAATTCGTTCGATAATTTCGTGATGGCATAAGGAGAAAGTGGCTTACCGATACGATGTTCTACCTTTGGCAAATTAGGCTCATCTCCATAAACAGAGGACGATGAAGCGTATACAAACCGCTTAATGCCCTGTTCATGTGCTGCAAAAGCCATATTGACAAAGCCATCTATATTGTGTCCTGTCGTGGCATAAGGTTCTTGAATAGACCTTGGAACCGAGCCCATTGCCGCTTGATGGCAAACAATATCAACCCCTTCACAAGCCTTTTTACAGACCTCCAAATCTCGAATATCGCCTTCTATAAATTGATAGTTTGGATGCGCCAAAAACGGCTCCACATTGCTCTTAAAACCTGTCAAGAAATTATCTAAAACAATAACTTTTTTGACTTTATGTTTCAATAAATATTCGACAATATTTGAGCCTATAAAACCTGCTGCGCCTGTAATTAGGATCGTTTTATCTTCCAAAGAAGTAGTATGATACGGTATTTCGTACATGATGATTTATTTTTTATTTTATGTAGGTAATCCTCGATGTATCAAAGAATTGTTCTCCATTCGAGTCTCTTTGGGCAATTACTTTATCCAACGATTATACCATTGATGCAAGGTATATAAAAACCAAATAAAATGCGGGTTAATATAGGCTCGCTGTTGAACAAAATTATCAATAATTCGCTGTACTTCCTTGCTTTCCAATTGAAAAGTATTAAAAAAATCTTGATCCCTCTTAATACGCAACAAAGGTTCTTTCAAACTACTGAGTAACCACTTTTGAATTGGAATTGAAAACCCCTGTTTAGGGCGTTCAATCAATTCTTTGGGCACGTGTTTGTATAAAATTTTACGCAACAAGTATTTTGTATCCTTTCCTTTTATTTTCAAATCATCGGGCAATTGCATCGCAAATTCTATGATCTTATGATCCAAAAAAGGATCTCTCCCTTCCAAAGCAACCGCCATCGTTGCACGATCTACTTTGGTCATAATATCTCCCTCCAAATAAGTGTCTATATCGACCATTCCCAAATAAGAAATCAAGCGTTGATCAGCGATATTCAGCTTTGTTTCATAGCGATTTTGATAAGGCTTGTGTAAGCGTTTTAAATCTTTTTGAGCAATATAAGTAGATGAAATATTGAAAAAATCAAGCGTATCTTTTGCACCTAAAGCATTGACTAATTTAGGGAATTTATTACTTATATTCTTATAATTTTTCAAGACAGGCAACTTAGAACTATTGCGCTCCAACCAAAGTGGGTTAACAAAAGCGCTCCCTCCTTTCAAAATAGAGCGCACAAAGCTGGGCATTCGCTTTATTTTAGGATAGAAATTTTGGGTCACTTCATACTTAGTATAACCGCCAAAAATCTCATCTCCTCCATCCGAAGACAAGCCAACGGTCACGTGTTCTCTTGCCATTTTAGATACCAGATAAGTCGGAATTCCAGAGCTGTCCCCAAAAGGTTCATCGTACATTTCTGGCAACAAAGGAATCACTTCCTCAAAATCTTGCTCGCTACAATACAACTCATGATGCTCTGTTCCTAAATGTTGCGCCACTGCCTTAGCGTGCTTCGCTTCATTGTATTCTTTGTCATGAAAACCTATCGTAAAGGTTTTTAGCTGTCGTCCTTGTTTTTTTTGTAATAATGCCGTAACGATTGAAGAATCAATTCCTCCACTCAAAAAAGCACCAACAGGAACATCTGCCACCATTCTCAATTCAAAACTCTCTGTCAAAACTTCCTCCAATTCAGCTTCCAAATCAGCTTCTGAGGCAGTACTAAGTGAACTATTGGCATAAACGTCTTGCACATCCCAATACTTTTCAATTTTGATCTGCTGCTTGCTGTCTAATTCTAAATAAGAACCTGCTGGTAATTTGTGGGCATGTTGAAAGATACAATGTGGATAAGGAATATATCCCTGTTGCAAATACAAAGAAACCGCCTGTTGGTTGATGGTTTTATCAAATTTGGGATGCTCATGAAAGGCTTTTAGTTCTGATGCAAATAGAAACAAACCATCCTTCCAATACCAATACATAGGCTTAACACCAATTCGATCTCTACAAAGTGTCAAGGTTTCTGTTGCTTGATTAAAAATAGCAAAAGCAAAAAAACCTCTAAACTCGTGCACCATTTTCTTACCCCAAACCTTAAACGCTTTGAGAATAACTTCTGTATCTGTCCCTGTTTCAAACTGACAACCTTCTAATTCCAGCTTTTTCCGAATTGCTACAAAATTATAAATCTCCCCATTAAACACAATAATCCATTCCTCCAAAAACATAGGTTGCTGACCTGCTAAACTCAAATCCAAGATCGACAAACGACGATGCCCCAAACCTAATGCTAGTTCGCTGTTGATGTATTCTCCAGCACTATCAGGACCTCCATGTTCTAAGCTATCTCGCATGGAAACTAAGGTATCTTGAAGTGGATACGTTTGCTTATAACTCAAATCCCAAAAACCTGTTATTCTGCACATTTGTTCTTTATTTGGAGGTCTAAAAGTTAAATAAAAAGCGTTTTTCTAAGCAGCAATTTTTCAAAAATGCTGCTTAGGAATGAAAAAGGTTGACACAAAAGTAAAATAATGCCGTGATTCTATTTCTTTTTCTAACTTTTTTTGACAATTTTTGTATTATTATAGTAAGAATGATTACAATTTGTAATTACATTACTTCGCGGAAAAATTATATCAGTTTGATTACCAGTAGAATAACCTTAAAATATCAAGGTATTAATTATCTGACAATCAAACTGATATGAAATGTTTTTTATGTTTTTTTTGTAAAAAACTAAAAATCCCACGAAGTATTATATATTAAGCAAATAGACTTTATTAATAAAACAGCTAAATCAAGCCTAAAATTGTGCTTGTCTTTGGCGTTTACAATATACATTATACACATGAGTATCATAGAACTCGTAGTTCCAGTTATTGGTGAATCCATCACAGAAGTAACGCTTTCTTCTTGGACAAAAGAAGACGGTGCATACGTAGAATTAGACGAAATTATTTGTGAATTTGAATCAGACAAAGCAACCGTAGAGGTTCCTGCTGAAAAAGCAGGTAAGCTAATTTGGGTGGCTCAAGAAGATGATGACATTTCTATTGGAGGTGTATTTGCAAAAATTGATACCAGCGTATCTAGTGGAGAAAGTGATGCTTCTGACACAAAAGAAGAAGCTCCTGTAGAAAAGAAAGAAGAAGCTCCTGCTAAAGAGGAGGCAACTACTTCTGATTCTTATGCAAACGGACACCCTTCTCCTACTGCTCAAAAATTAATGAATGAGCACAACTTAAAGGCAGAAGATATTACAGCAACGGGCAAAGATGGGCGCATTACACAAGAAGACGTTCAAAAAGCGATTAACAATAAATCAGCCGCTCCTGCTAAAAAAGAAACGCCTGCTCCTAAGAAAGAGGAAAAAGCAGTTGCTACTCCTACTCCTGCAAAATCCAATGCAGCATTTAGTAGAGCACAACGCACAGAGAAAATGAGTCGTATGCGTCGTACGATTGCCAAACGTTTGGTTTCTGCCAAAAATAATACGGCTATGTTAACGACCTTCAACGAGGTTGATTTAACAGAAATCATGGCGATGCGTAAGAAGTACCAAGAGAAATTTGTAGAGCGTTATGGCATCAAATTAGGCTTCATGTCTTTGTTCTCTAAAGCTTGTGCAAAAGTATTGATGGAAATGCCTGATGTAAATGCTCAAATTGCAGAAGATGAGAAGTCGATTATTTACAACGAATTTGTAGATATTTCTATTGCCATCTCTACGCCTACAGGTTTGGTTGTACCGCCTGTTAAGAATGTAGAATCGTTAAATTTTGCAGAAATTGAAGGCGCAATCAAAGGCTTGGCTAAAAAAGCTCGTGATGGTAGTTTGACACTTCAAGAAATGCAAGGTGGAACCTTTACCATTACCAATGGTGGTGTTTTTGGATCTATGATGAGTACGCCAATTATCAACGAGCCTCAATCGGCTATTCTTGGAATGCACACGATTCAACAACGTCCAATGGCAATCAATGGGGAAGTAAAAATCCGCCCAATGATGTACTTGGCATTGTCTTATGACCATAGAGTTATTGATGGAAGTACTTCCGTTACCTTCTTGGTAAAAGTGAAACAATTACTAGAAGATCCAATTACTTTGTTCTTGGATTTATAGACTATAATAAGAGTATCTTTAAGAGGTCAAACAATGTAGAATTGTTTGACCTTTTTTTATTGCCCAACTCAAAGCATCACATCATCCTAAACAAAAAAATGGAGTTCCACTTTCGTAGAACTCCATTTTTTTCACTAATTATATATTGGTCATTATTTGATACGGTACCAAGTTTGGTCACGGAAGAAAAATCCAACCCAACCACGTACAAATAATCTATCACCAGCACTATCTGAATCATCCATCCACATAGTACAAGTGTATATTTTTCCTTTTTTAGGATCCATGATACTACCACCTTTCCATTTATCAGATGCTTTTTCCATATCCCAAAGCATTTCTAAACCATACAAAGGTTTGTTTTGTCCACGATCAGCAGGACATTTATCACAAGTAATATCTTCAAAGCGTTCTTTTCCGCTATTTTTTAAAGTCTGCTCATCTAAAAGCTTAACAATTTTAGCGTAATACTTATTTCCTTTTTTGTAGATTTCTACGTGTGATTTTGTTCTTTTTGTTTCATCATCTACTGTTTTCCAAGTTCCAACACAATCTTTTCCATTGACAGATACTTGAGCAGAAATAGAAGAAGACATAAACATTAAGCAGCCAACAGCTACGATACTAAATAGGTGCGCAATACGTTTCATTTAAATTGATTTTTAGTAATTAAATAATCGAAAGGGGTAAGAATGCTTAGAGTAATTCAAATTCTTTGCCAGTTTTAGTTCTACGAACAGAGGGGTGACATTTGAAGATGAATCAAGTATAGTTTTTTTTATAACTATCTAATATAAGAAATAACATTCATTTGGCAATTTAGTTCGATATTAATTTTACACTTAAAATAACTTAGGTTCGTTTGCAAACATCTCACGCAGTAAATCCTGTAGTAATACTTAAAAGTAGGCTTCGAGTTTAACTATTTTTGATATTAGGTCGCTGCACTCTTAAATATTAGATTTTAAATTTCAGGCTAAATAATTAATTAGCAATCATTTAATCTAAAAACAGGAGCATAGCGAACGAGCAGTTTGGTGTTCTACACCAACAGGGCTGCACGATCTAAAATCTAGTATCTAAAAATTAGTTAAGAGCTACCTGTAATTGAAAACTCCACACCATTTACAGCGTGAGAATTTTGTCAAAGAACGATAACTTGAAACTAATCCTTCTTCTTTTTACTAAACAAAGCCGCATAAATTTCATTCACCTTCTTCACCATTTCAGGCAATTGACGCAAAGCGATCATCTCTCTAAACTTGCTGCGAGACTCTCCTGCAGGAATCCCAATATATTCCTTGTTTCCTCCAGGAATTGATTTTAATACGCCTGTTTTTGGTAGAATCGTTGCGCCTTCCCCAACTACAATAGATTTGGAAATTCCTACTTGACCATAAATCGTTACATGATCCTGAATAATTGTTTTACCAGCAATACCAACTTGAGCAGCCAATAAACAATGTTTGCCAATACGCACTCCGTGTCCAACGTGTACTAGGTTGTCTATTTTTGTGCCTTCACCAATAACCGTATCGCCAGAAACCCCTTTATCTATCGTACAGCCTGCTCCAATTTCAACATTATCTTCAATGATCACCCGACCAATAGAATGCCAGCGATTATACGATTTGTCCTTTTGTTTGCTCATATAAAAAGCATCATTACCAATAGAGGCATTGGCATGTATAATAACGTTATTCCCAATTTTTGTGTTCTCTAACAAGACAGTATTAGCACGAATCAGACAATTATCACCAATCGTCACATGATTTCCAACCACTACACCAGGCTCCAAAATAGTATTTTCGCCTATAATTGCTGTTGGGCTCACCGACCTTCTAATGGGTGTAAAAGGATTAAAATGCAAGGCTAGTTTATTATAGGCTTCAAAAGGCTTGTCTACAATTAACAATGCTTTGCCTTCTGGACACTCCAACTCTTTATCAATGATAATAGCTGTTGCCGCAGAGTAAATCGCTTGGTTGTAATATTTTTCATGATCAACAAACATCAAGCTCCCTTTTTCTACTTTGTGAATTTCACTCAAAAAAGAAACTTTAATATTGGTATCTCCAATTACTTTAGCATCGATCAACTTTGCTATATCTGCGATAGATATTGGCATTTTAAATTTCATAACTTATAATTTTGTGTAAATATAACAAAACTAGCCGTTCTCTAAGTAATCGCTCGTTTAAATATTTGGCAAATTCAGTGACAAATTATCCTTATTTTTACCTTAGGAATGATTTACAAGACCTTAGAAATATAAATAAGTTGATTCAAACCTTTTATGGATTTGTTAAGAGAGTTCAGCTTTTTTAGCTAATATTGCGCTTATAGAAGCATCTACAACATAAAGTTTATGAATTTTTTAGGTAGACATGAGGGTTTGACAACAAATTAGACTCATCTATATAGAGAAACTATTTTACTTAACAATCGTTGAGTATTATACATACATAATTAACACCTTTTGTAGGAATGTATTTCTAACCTACATTTTTTTTTAAAAATCAATCTTTTTCAGTTTTATGAAACTTTTGGCAAACAAAATAGCCCTTATTACTGGTGGCTCAAGAGGAATTGGCGCAACAATGGTCAAAAAATTTGCAGAACAAGGCGCACATGTAGCATTTACTTATCGTTCCTCGACAGAACAAGCCAATCAATTAGTTGAAGAGGCTTCTGTACACGGTACTACCATCAAAGCTTTTTCTTCGGATGCTAGTTCTTTTGAACAAACGCAAGGATTGATTACAGAAATTTTAAAGGAATTTGGTACCATTGATATTCTAGTTAATAATGCGGGCGTAACACGTGACAATTTATTAATGCGTATGACTGAGGACAACTGGGATGATGTTATGAATAATAACCTCAAATCGGTTTATAACTTCACGAAATGTATCATGCGTCCAATGCTAAAAGCTCGTGGTGGCTCTATCATTAATATCTCTTCTATTGTAGGTTTAAAAGGAAATGCTGGTCAAGCAAACTATGCCGCTTCTAAGGCTGGAATGATTGGATTTACCAAATCTATTGCACAAGAAGTAGGTTCTAGAAACATTCGTTGTAATGCAATCGCTCCTGGTTTTATTGCAACTGAAATGACTGCTGAACTAGACGAAAAAGTAAAAGATCTTATGATCCAAAATACTTCTCTAAAACGTCTTGGAACAACAGAAGAAATTGCAAATGTTGCTTTGTTCTTAGCCTCTGATTTGTCAAGCTATATCACAGGCGAAACGCTAAACACTAGCGGTGGTATGTAATTTGAAAATTTAAAGATTTGAAGATTTGAAAATGATTGTTGATCTCTATAAGTTGATTATTTATACAGAGTAGTCATTTTCAAATTTTCAAATTAATCTATTTTCACACAGAGTATAAGCTAACGAAAGTCTTGCTTATTTTTGTTTATACGCCTTCACAATTGCTTCCGAGGCTTCCTCCAACATAAGGTAAACATTCTTAAAACCACTATCTTTCCAATAAGGATCTGGTACTGCTATGTTTCTTTCGGGCAAAACCATATTCATAATCAAGCGTACTTTTGATTTTTGAATCGTATTCTCACACAGAGCCATCACATCATTATAATTACTACTATCCATCACGTAGATGATATCATAAGTATCTAAATCTGCGAGAACTAACTTTCGTGATCGTTGATCTGTAATGTCTAAATTATGTTCTTTGGCAATAGCAATAGAGCGAGCATCTGGCAAAGCATCTTCGTGGTAACCACTAGTACCTGCCGAGTCAACTTCCCAATCCAATCCTTCTTCCTTAATTTTCTGTTTTAGAAGTCCCTCAGCTAGTGGAGAACGACAAATATTTCCTAGGCAAACCATTAAAAATTTCATCTATTGTTCTCTTTTTTTGTTGTTCAAATAAAAACCCAAACCTATTTTAATAGGAAGATCTATAGCACTGGTCACAAAGCCATAACGTTCATAAGCAGGACAGTTTGTATATCGAATTCCAAAACCCAAGGTGGCAAAAAAAGCTTTGTTAGAATGCCATTCAATTTCGGGAAGACACTCTATGCCCCATACTGCTAAGCTTTTTTGATAGAACAAAGCCCAACCAATTTGAGCTTGTGCGCTAACAGAAGCACGCCACGGTCCCTTTGTCCAAAAGGGCATATTATAGCCCACATTGATCGCAACTTGGTTGCCCCAATTGATCATTCGATACTCAAGACCTCCAATGACTCTACCCTTCCATACATCGTGCTGATAAGCCAATTCAAAACCGCCACCATTATAATGATATGCTCCCCCTATATTTGTTGCAATGCCTAAAAACGAAAGTGGTTTCAAGGACAATTGCTGTGCGCTAGTACTTGTACTTATCATAAAAAAAAGCACGCCCATTAATATTCCATATCGTTTCATTACCAATTATTTGCGTTAAAAAAAGATCGAATATAACTCGCCACTTCGGCATGTTGTTCTGCTGCTGTTATACTTGCGGCACCATCCTTATCTTGTGCTCCATAACTACCAAATTGGGCATGATTCCCACCTCTTATTTCGTGATAAATCGTTTGCCCTCCTGTAGGGCTAGAAGGCATATTTATAAGATTTTCGACGCTTATTCCTGTTGGTAATAAACCTTCATTCTCCCGAATGGTCTCTGGTGTTGCCAAGCCGTCTTTTTCTCCAAAAAGTGACAAAACAGCCCCATTCCAATCTGCTAAAGCTGAGCTTTCATTGGTATATGAAGCCATCAAAACAAGGCCTACATATTCTGAAGGCGCTTTATTAATATCAATACAAGCAACTGCTCCTCCCAAAGAATGACCACTTAAAACCCATCGTTCTACTTCTGGGAAAGCTACTTTGCAGGATTCGGCTTTGTTCATATTGGTAATGGCGAGATTCGCAGATACTTTTACGATGACAATGGGATAGCCTTCAACAACCAAACCTTGTAAGGTTTGGATATAAGCATGTGGGTCTACCAAACCTCCAGGATAAAAAATCAAGCCTGTTTTTGAACTAGTCCCCCTTGTTGGTTTTAGGCTAATATAGTTGACCGTTTCGTCTACTTCCATACCACTAGCTAAATCAATTTCTTCGGGGAGATAACTACAGGAAATGGTACACCAAATTAGGATACCTGATAGTAAGAATAGAATGTTTCGTTTCATTGTTCTCTTTTATTATAACAACAAAAAAAGCACGGACTAGTTGTCTGCTGTCGCAAAATAATACTTCATAATTCCCATCCAAATTAAGGCTTCGGCTATTATCAAATTAAGCACCCAACTTAACCACGCCACTACCACATAAAAATCGGGGTAACAAATTAAGTGATAAGCACTGTTGGGGCAAGTAATCCCATTGCGAAATTTCCAATCTGAAACAAGGTACGTTGCGGCTCTTAATGAGATCGCAGAAAGGGTCATGGCATAACTACGAATCATGTATTTCCCATGTTTTTGCACGGCTCCTTTTCGGATGCTTTGATACGCTTTGTAGGTCAGTCCCCACCAAAAAATGGCTTGTAAAACGAAGGCAATACGAGCCTCAATACCGCCATTACCATAAAAAGCCATTACTAATCCAGAAGGTCCAGCCACAAATAAAACTAAAAACACATAGCTTTTACCAATATTTCGATGCCACTTAGGATATTGAAATAGTAGTGTTTTGGAAAATTGAGTTAAACCTGCTGCAATCACAAAAACCGAACTGCTAATGTGTATGTAAAAAGCCGCCAACCAATACCATTCATCTACAATCCATTGCTTAGACGCCAAAAAGTCAATATCGGTAGGAAATGGAGGCACTAAATAAGGAAATACCATAGAAGCCATTGCATAGGTAGACAATCCTATTAGTATAAAAAAGATGCCTCCTAAAATGATATTTGTTCCTTTATTTAGCTTTGTCTGCTTTTCTGCCATGAAATGTTTTTTGATAATTAAACTGATTTTTCAGAATTTTCAAATTAGCACATATCTAGAATCTTCTCCTACTCTTCAACATCTTCTTCCTCTACCTTTTCAGCATCTTCCATATCAGCATCTGTGTTGTACAGCAAGTCGATATAAATAGGCAAATGATCGCTAAAACCACCGATATATCGAGGACCAGCATAGGTTCTAAAGGGTTGTAAACCCAAATGTTTGGTATCTTCTTCTAATAAGAATCGGGCAGCAAAAATATGCGCTCCATCTTTAGACGCTCTCAAAAAACCTTTTCGCTGATCATTCAACAAAGGTTCTGATACAATGATGTGATCCAAGGTGCCCCAATGTCCTTGATATTTGTGAGAACCCAATTGCCAGTTTTTACTCAAAGCCTCCATATAATTAAACAAATCGCCTTTCTGGACGGCTTCTAAGGTTCCTTTTGCTTTTAATACTTCAATCAAACTTTTGTTGTTTGCATAGTCGTTCATGTCTCCCATGACAACAACTTTGACCCTCGGATTTTCTTGATACAAGGCATCAATTTTTTGACGTACCAAAGAGGCAACATATACTCTTTTGGGTTCACTTTTCGCTTGTCCTCCCCACCTAGACGGCCAGTGATTGACAAACACACTCAAGGTATCTTTTCCCAACACTTGACCTCGCACGTGCAAGACATCTCTAGTTTTTAAGCTTTTATCAAATGGAAAATCTACTCGAATCGCTTCGTGTTCGATGTATTTGAACTTACTAGGTCTATAAATAAAGCCCACATCAATTCCTCTACGATCTGGAGATTCTTCATAAACGACCTTGTAGCCAAACTTTTTTAAAGGCGTTTGATTAATCAAGTCTTCTAAGACTTTTTTGTGTTCCAACTCACAAAACCCAACAACAGCAGGCGGTTCCCAGCCTCCTACCGCCATCATGACTTTATAAATGCTGTTTAGTTTTTGTTGATAACGATAGTAACTCCATCGTTTTAGTCCATTTTTTGTAAAGTCGTCGTCTCGTTTTGTGCTATCATTTTCTGGAAAAAACAAGTTTTCGGCATTATAAAACACCACTCGAATTCCGTTATTATTACGAGGCGTACCATCGTGATCTTTTAAACCTAAGGTCAAATGAGACTCGGCACTTTCCAGTTGTTTTTGTCGCTGTTCAGGACTTGCCTCAACTGCCGCAGTATCTTCTTGTGCATAGACAAAGTTGCCTAATAGAAGAATAAAAAGGAATACTATAATACGCATTAGATTATTTTTTATTTTAAATGAAGTCATCCTTCACGCTCCAAAATGGATTGCTTATCTTAAATATTTTAGTCACTTTTAGCAACAATCTATAGTCAAATTCGTAAGCTATCAACGGTTTGCCTATTTTTCTTAAACAAAATAATTGATTCTTAGGACTTCAACTACTTTCTGCCGATTAAATTAGAGGTTCTTTGACAAATCGTGTGGTAATAATAAAAGTGAGCTTTGGGATTAACCATTTTAAGATCTTAGATCGCTCTGCTTTTAGATTTTAGACTAAATAGCTAATTAATAAGCATTTAGTCTAAAAGCGCAGCGATCTAAAATCTAGTATCTAATATCTAAAAATTACTTAGAAGCTACCTAGATTTATAAACTCCACACAATTTGTCAAAGAACGAAATTAGAGAAGGAATTTAAGAATGAATACTAGAATCCCTCTTATTATACCACGAACACTTCAAGAACTATGCAAAAACGCTGGGAATTTACCGAGTATGACGTTACCGAGGCCACAGAACTACACCAGCAATTAAAAATTCATCCTATTTTTTGTCAACTCTTGGTTCAAAGAGGCATTAACAACTTTGAATCTGCTAAAAAGTTTTTCCGACCACAACTTAGCCACTTGCACGATCCTTTCTTAATGAAGGGGATGGAAAAAGCGATTCAAAGAATAGGGCAAGCCATTATCAAGAAAGAAAAAATACTTGTCTATGGTGATTATGATGTAGATGGCACTACTTCTGTTGCTTTAATTTATCGTTTTTTTGCTAAATATCATGCCCACTTAGATACCTACCTTCCCGATCGTTACAAAGAAGGTTACGGCATTTCTATAAAGGGAATTGAGTATGCGGCTACGAATCAATGTACTTTAATTATTGCCTTAGATTGTGGCATCAAAGCACATGAAGCCATTCAGTTTGCGAATCAAAAAAATATTGATGTCATTGTATGTGACCATCATTTGCCTAGTAATGAATTGCCAGAAGCCTATGCGATTCTCAATCCCAAACAAGCAGATTGCAACTACCCTTATAAGGAATTAAGTGGTTGTGCCATTGGTTTTAAATTGATTGAAGGATTTGCTCAATTTTATAATATATCCTTTGAAAAAGAAGTGCGTCCCATCCTTGATTTGGTGGCCATTAGTTTGGCTTGTGATTTTGTTCCTTTGACGGGCGAAAATAGAGCCTTAAGTTATTTTGGGTTGCAACAGCTTAATCAAAATCCTAGATTGGGTTTAAGGGTCTTAATGGATCTCTTGGGCAAGTCTAATACTTATAATATTAGAGATGTTGTTTTTGGTATTGGTCCTATGATTAATGCAGCAGGTCGCTTATTGCATGCCAGTAAGGCGGTTGATTTGATGATTGCTCAAGACGAAACAGAAGCGCAAGATTTAGCCAGAGAATTACTTGGAATCAATCAAGAACGTAGAGATATTGAGCACGATATTGTCTTAGAAGCCAAGGAAATGGTAGACCGTGACCTTTTCTTTGCGGAGAAAAAAGCCACCGTGTTATTTAAAGAAACTTGGCACAAAGGCGTGATTGGAATTGTCGCCTCCAAGATGGTGGATCAATATCATAAACCTACCATTATCTTTACCGAATCCAATGGTCGAATTGTTGGCTCGGCTCGTTCCGTGGCTGGCTTTGATATTTATCAGGCAATTGCTAAATGCGAAGATTTATTGGTCAATTATGGCGGGCACAAATATGCGGCTGGACTGACGATAAAATCGTCTAATTTCGAAGAATTTACCCAGCGCTTTCAACGCATTGTTGCTCAAAACATACACCCTTTGCAAGAACAAGCCATTTTATACATTGATGCTACTTTGAAATTAGAGGATGTGACTGCTAAGTTTTGGCAATTATTAGAACAATTTGCACCTTTTGGTCCTAAAAATATGCGTCCTGTCTTTTCTTCCAAACACCTGCGAGATACAGGCTATTCCAAATTATTAAAAAAGCGCCACCTAAAATTAGTCGTTCAAGAAGAAAAAGGAGCCACGATGGAAGGTATTGCCTTTGGTTTGGGTGAATATATAACGGATTTAGAAGCTCAAAAACCTTTTGAAATGTGTTATGTATTGGAGGAAAATAACTTCAAAGGAAGAACAAAGTTGCAAATGAATGTCAAGGACATGCGTTTTCGCTCTTAGCTTTTCTTAAAAAAAAAGGTAAAACAACAACACATATTACAACATACATTCGTTTCTAATATAGAAAAATTAAGCCCTACTATCCTATTCCTTTTTTCTATAAGAATTATTGATTGATTCTTATAGATAGTAAAATCCAAAACATAAGTAATATAAAATCATTATGAAACAACATGTCTTATTCCTAGCAGTATTCCTGCTTTTTTATCAATCCCTTTTCGCACAAGATATGCCCCCAGAATCAGCGAAAGCTCCAATAGCAGATGTAAATGGAGATCCTATAACAAATAGATTAGACCCCAATGGTTTTCAACAAGGCGATTGGTATTATACCGATCTTGATCATAACGATTTAGTACGTAAATCTTTTGAAAATAGCACTTGCACAGCGATTCATTATAAATATAATGGAAACTGGGTCAATGCTAACCAATGGGAACAAGACCTTGTTCTGTTGGCTGCTCTCAAAACTGAAATTGAAGGCTTTTTAATCCAACACCAAATCGCCACAAATTTACAAGTGAGCCAACAAATCGTTCTTTTATTTGATGCACAAGGCAACTTAAACCTTTGCGCTCCTGTCGGTCTATGGAATTTGAATGAAGCAACTATAATCAAAACTGAAATTCAAGCAATTTTTGCAAATTATCAACTAAACAACATAAGAAATGAAACCTTTATTTTACTCTAAAACCGTCGTACAATGGAGTAGTGTATTCGTTCTTCTTTGTTGTACAAATATCAAAAGTTTTACTCAAAACTTAGTCGTCGATCCTAGTTTTGAAAATGTGAACCTCGGAAATTTGCGCTGTTCTTGGTACACCTCTGCGGCTCAATTTAATAGTGCCATGGTGGACTGGACTTGCCCAACAGGTGGTTCTACCGACATCTTTCATACTTCCTTCGCAACGTCTTGTTATGCTAGCCCTTTTTCTACAAATGCAGCCAGCTCTGGTGTACAGGCTCCAAGAACAGGAAATAGCTATTGTAATCTTGTTACCTATGGAAATGGCGGTTGTAGTCCTTGGCGTGAATACGTTCAAGGGCGTTTGTCTTCGGCAATGGTGGTTGGTCAACAATACGAAGTTTCTATGTATGTGACCTTAGGCGACAAGATGTCGGTAGGAACCAATAATATTGGGGTTAAATTTTCGACAAATCCTTATTCACAAGCAGGAAACTGTGGTTATTATACAACTCCAGATCTCAATTATACGGGTCCAATTATTCTTGACAAAGTCAACTGGGTACAAATCTATTTTACTTACACGCCAACAGTAGCTGGCTTAGACAACCTTATTATTGGTAATTTCTTTAATGATGTTGCCACGTCTACCGCTCCCGCTGCTGGAGTTAGGACCGTAAATACCATTCGTTATTATATAGAGGATGTTGTTGTGGCGCCCATTACGGCTCTACCGATGGAATTGACTAATTTTGAGGTTAATTGTGAAGCATCAAAAGTTGCAGTTACTTGGTCTACTTTATCAGAACTCGATAATGATTATTTTGAAATTGAACGTTCAGAAAATGGCTTTGATTTTGAATCAATTGCAACTATTCCTGGAAATAAAAATAAAAACAATCTGTTAGAATACAACTGGACGGACGATCAGCCTTTGCATGGAACAGCCTATTATCGTGTCAAGCAGAATGATATAAATGGTAATTTCTCTTACTCTGAAATGGCGGCAGTCGCCTGTGATTTGAGCGAGCAAGCCATTGGAGTTTTCCCAAATCCTTTTGATCAGAATGTAAACATTCGATTTTGGAACCCAATAGAAGAGGACGGGCGTTTACGTGTTATGGATTGTACGGGCAGAGTGGTTCATGAACAAGTAATACAAGCTCAATCACAAGCTATTGACTTAGCGATAGGGCAAAAATTGACAGCAGGTGTTTATTTTATTAAAGTAGATTTACAAGCAGCATCTTACACTCGTAAATTAATTAAAAAATAAGCCAGACACTAGTTTAGTATTCAAATAAAGCCTTATTATCTGTAGATAATAAGGCTTTATTTTTTATTGCTTTTTATTATAAATATCTAAATACGGCTAAGAAGTACGCTCCAAAAACTCCGCCTCTAAACTCTTCTTACGCACATGCAAATGACTCAAAACAATTCCTTTTTCAAACAAAGCTCTATTCAAATCTATTGCAGTAGTATCCTCTGTCATTTTCAAGGCTAAAATAGGA
>CALDEP010000211.1 GCA_937942475.1 uncultured Aureispira sp. | reverse complement strand
CATAAGTACCTGCTACCAAACCTGTAAGGTCATCCGTCGTAGCCCCTGTATTCCATGTATATTGTAATGTTCCAGTACCACCTGTTGCTGTGATTTCAATACCACCTGCAATTGCTAAAATCTCAGCATAGATCGTATCTACAGTAATAACAATTGGAGTTGTTGCGGCAACAGTTCCTGTCGCTGTTGTTTGACAACCATTAGCATCTGTTATAGATACCGTATGTGTTCCAGCAGGAGCATTTGTCAAGTCTTGCGTAGTTGCAGAAGTTGACCAGTTGTAAGTATACCCTGGAGAACCACCTAAGACTGAAATATCAATCGTTCCGTCGTTTCCATTACAAGCTACACTTGCTGAATTTACATTGGCAGATAATGCTGTTGGTTCTGTAACTTGGAAGTTAGCAACATAAGAACAGTTAGATGCTGTTCCATTGTCACTTACAGTTACATTATAAGAACCTCCAGAAAGACCTGTTAAATCTTCCGTTGTTGCAGCATTGCTCCACTGGTAAGAATAAGGTCCAGTTCCACCTGATACAGTTAAATTAATAGCACCATCTCCTGCGCCTCCACAAGATACATTGGTAGCAACATTTGCAATTGTTGGAATAGCAGATACTGTTAAGTTAATTGTATCTGTATCCATACATCCATTCGCATTCATTACCGTTGCAGTATATAAACCTGCTACTGTAGGATTCAAGAATGCAGATTGAGAACCATCTGACCATGTTAAAGATGTTGCTGTAGATATAGTTACTGTTGGTGTAACAGTAGCAGCAGAACCTCCACAAATCGTTTGATCCGCTCCTAAGTCTATATTAATACCTAAAGTATCAACATCAATTGTTGCCATTGCTCTAGGAGAGTTACATCCCTGAACTGCTGCATAGTAAGTAATTGCTGTATTCAATGGTGCTGTATTAAACGTTGGTCCAATGTGAACCAAGTTTCCTCCTACTGGAGCATCATACCAAAGAATCGTCGCTGGTGAATAACTTGCTGTAGCAGCAATTACACCTCTACTGTTTTCACAAACCAATACATCTCCTACCATTGTTAAAGCAACTTGGTTGCTAGGTAAGATAGTAGTAGAAACTAATAAAGTATCGTTTGATGGATTACTATCTGTGCTTGAAGATACAATGATCTGAAAGTTAAACACACCACCTGCATTTGTATTCAATGTACCTACGTTAATTTGTGCCGCAGTACCTGATGCAATAAGAGGTTGTGTAAAGTTAAACGTTGCTGTTGCAGCTCCTGTCACATTTACAGTGATTGGTGTACTTACAAGGTCATTTGTACCTAAGTTACCAATTTGAATAATAACATCTGCACTCAAACTACCACAAGAACTAGGCTCGATCAGTGCTACTGCCATTGCATCATCTGCAATAACAACATGCTCATCTGCTCCAATATCTGGTGTTGCTCCCATTGGGCGCATTTCACCATCAAAATCAACCATTACAGGGAAGATTAAAGCAGGATCTGCTGCATCTACTGGTAGGGCACTAGTTACGTGCAAACCATTTACAAAACCAGGGTTTCCTGTAACAGAGTTAAGACCATAACCGTATGGTCCAGCTTGCCAATCAGCTAATGTAGGATAGGTAGTGGTACCATATCGTACTGCATTTCCTGAACCTGTAACATAGTACATGTTATGATCCATTCCTCCCATTGCATTTTGATCAAAAGTAAAGAAACACTCTCCATTAGCCGTAACCATAATGTTATTACGAACGTCTACATTAATGTGATCGTCTAAGAAGAAAGTACGATTTCCAGTTAAGGTATTATGATAAACTTGAACATAAGTAGCATCATTAAGATAAAGTGCTTCGTCATTCGATTCGATCATATTATTTACGATCACACCATTTTCACAATTATCGTTAAATGCTCCAAAAATAGCAAGACCATAATCGTTAGAAGTGATTTCGTTGCCCATAATTTCATAATTATGAATATCAAACAACATAGCAGCATCACTACCAGCAGCTGTAATATCATATATTTTGTTACCATTCATAACAAAACCATCTTGCTCATCTACATAGACTCCATAATCATCCGCATCATGAATTGTGTTGCCAATAATTCTGTTACCCATATCTACACTATCACGCTCTCCTCCTTCCAAAATGATTCCAGCAACACCACCAGTAATATCGTTATTCTGGATCGTATTCCAGTTTGCGTTATTACCTTCTGTTGTTATTCCTGTACTGTTAGAATAGCTTGCAGAAGCAAGAATACCAACTACATTCGTCAAGCTTGTACCAACAAGAACTCTAATGTTGTTCTCTTCTATTGTATTATAATTTGCATTATTAGTCAATAAAACTCCAAAAGCAGCAGTACCACCAGTATTCTCAATGGTAAAGTTCTTGATAGAGAAATATTCAGCACCATCCAAAACAAGTGTTGCCGCTTTATTAAAGCCTAATCCATCATGTGTTAGTGTTGCAGCAGTAGCATTTAAACCGTCAAATGTTACTGTACTGGTTGCACTAGAACCTGGTATTTTATTAATTGTCCAAGGTCCAGTATATGTTCCTGGTTGGAATTCCATTGTTACTGGTCCAGCTACACCACAATTCATCAACGCATCCATAGCGTCAGCAGTAGTAGGGAAATCAGATGATGAATGACCAACTGAATAAGTTCCTGCTAATCCAGGACAAAGATCAAGGTCTAAAGTATCATTTGTAAAGGCTTCATCAATTTGACCATTTGGAAGTGTTGTCCAAAATCTCATGTCTAGTGTTGAAGCAGGAAGGTTGACATTTGCTAATAAAATAGTTCCATTAGCTCCTCTTGGTATTGTTGCACCTGTATAAGTAACAGAAGGTTGTGCAACGCCTCCAATCTCCCACTCTACAGAGAAAGAAGTCAAAGAATCAAGTCCATAATTAGTTACTTCCACTTCTACTGGTGTAAATCCTCCTGTTTGTGGAATTACTGGTTGAACTAAAGCAGAAACACCTGCATCGTTAACCGTAGGATGTTCAATTAGAACATCATCAATGTACATAATCCAACCATCCAAACCACCATTAGGGATTTCGAATGCGATGAAAACATCTCCAGTAAAGGCATATAAATCAACCAAAACTTCTTCGTAAGTTGTTGCTGTTGAAGTGTCCACTAAAAGAACGTTCGTAAAATCAGCTGGTGCAATTCCCGTTGTTGAAACCAATACTCTAAAGTCATTTGGCTCAAAAGTCGAATTACAACGGTGCTTAAATCTCATTCGCTCTCCTCCTGTTAAGGTAATTTGTGGAGAAATCAAATAATCATCATTATTACCATTATTAAAGTCGGTTCGGATAATCGCACATTCATCTCCTTCAAAAGGGTTAAATGTATAGTCCATATCCCAAGCATCTCCATCTCCGTTATTATCAATTACTGTCCAACAATTTTGTGTTGGAGAGTTAGAGTTAAATCCTTCCCAGAAAGGGAATACCGTTACAGGTAAACATAAAGTAGAAAAGTTTGCAGGTCCTGCAGGCAAACTAGTATCTCCTGAACTACAAATGCTAGAAACATAAAAATCATACGTTGACCCTGGTGTTAAACCTGTCAAAGTCGTAGGATTCAATGCTGTAGCTACAAGTGTACCTGTTCCTGGCACAAACCCAGTCAGTCCATATTCTATAATCCAATCCGTGGGACCTCCTCCTCCTGGCGTCCATCCGACATCAGCTGTTAATGCAGTAATGTTGCTTGCATTTAGTAAGCCTGCTGGATCACAACCACCACATTGGTGCGTGAACGCAAGACCAACAACAGGATTGGGACCATCTCCAAACAATTGTACGCCACCAGTTGAGATTTGGTAAGTAACCTCACCATCAAACGTACCTGAATTGTATGTAAATGTAACAACGTCTAAATTATTTACATTGAAAGTAGATTGACCTACACTACCTGTTGCTAAAGTGTAGTTCGCAAAGAAAGTACCGTTAACGGACACATCTAAGCTTCCGCCGTTCCATCCGTCACCGAAGGAATCTTGCAGATCAATTACGTAAGTACATTGACTTGACGCTGAGAAACAAAAACTCAACAACAAAAGTAAACTGAAAAGGTGCTTCATGATTAATTTTTTTGAATACAGCCAATAAAGGGTGACTGTAGGAGTAAAAAGTTGCTGTAATAAAAAAGGATTAAATGATTAAAACTTTAGATGGCTACATCTAAATTAATTGATTTATTAGGGTGATTTCGTAAAAGTACCCGTTTTTTATTTTCTGACCAAATTAAAGGCAATTTTACGTAAAGAAGTTGTTAAAAATTGCGCTCCTAAAGTGTTTTTATAGTTAATTCTTTTGCCTTTTGAATTAATTAGACCTAATTATTTGGTCATAAGACAGAATTGCAAATTTTAAATATACAATTACTTTACATAACAAATGACTTTTAGGAAAAACCCTCCATTTGGGTAAGAAAACAGGCTAATTCTGTTATAAAACAAGCTAATTGCCTTGTTTATAGTCTTGTAAAATAAAGCTTTAGACAGCCCATCTACCAATACGACAACAGTCCATTGCAAGAGGTTGCAATGGACTGTTATTTTTTTACAATTTTTTAACAATAAGTATTTATTGCTGTATCAGAACAGAAATCTCAGCTCTTCGTTCTTGAGAGGCAGAAACACTATAAATAGAGTTTGAAGGGTCTTTATGATCGTCGCTAACCCCCTTAGGAACAAGTGACTCTCCTAACATAGCTTCTGTTAAAATAAGGTCTTTTCGATCCACATATTTTTTAAAGGCGCCGTCTTTATAACGCATCATAAAGCTTTTCAAACTTGAAACACGTCGATTTGCCAAAGCAATATTATAGTTTTTTTCTGCCTTAGGGCTAGTATAACCTCTAATGTAAAGTTTCAACTTTGCTCCTTTTTCTAAGACTTCCAACAAACGGTCAAAAAACTCTTGCGTTCTGTTGTATTCTCCACGAACTTTGTCGTCAAAAAATTGCTGTACCACACCTTGTTCTGCTGCTGCTCGCTCAGGATCAAATTGTTGGCTATATTCCCTCTTATAATCCTCGATCAAGCTGGTGTAATAAGCATAACTTTGCTCATAAGCTGTGTTTGTAAACTTTACTGAAACGTTTGAATCTGGTTCATCGTTATGAAAATACAAACTCAAAGGCAACAAATCATCTAACTCTTGTACAACCTCTGTCGTCGTGCTTGGAGTTGGATCAGGCGGTGTCTCTACAGGCACTTCCACAATGACAACATCTGGCGTATCTAAGACGGGTACTTCTACGATTACAACATCTGGTGTATCTAATACTGGTGGTACTTCGACCACTAAGTCAGGAGTATCTAATACTACGCTGTCTGGTGGATACGCTTTCAACTCTGCATAATAATAAATATCATTACAACAAGCTTCTTTTGTTAACGAACGAGAGCCATCTCTATTACTAGCAATATAGCCTGTCGTATCATTTGCATTCCGAATATAATACAAATCATTTGCCGCTGAATTATATGGAAGTCCTAAATTAACAGGCGTTCCCCATTCATTATTTGACTTATTATCAGAAGAAAAGATATCGTAGCCACCTAAACCATAATGCCACCTTGAAGCAAAATAAAGACGATTTTCTTTTACATCAAAATAAGGCGTCACTTCTGCATCAATAGAATTGATGGTAGATCCTAAATTATAAGGTTCTGTACTAGTTAAGTCTTCTTTTAGCTCTACTGCCCAAATATCCATGCCGCCTTCTCCACCTGCTCTATTCGATGAAAAATACAACCATTCAGATTGCGTGCTTTCATTCCATGATAAGTTAGGATGAGTGGTGGTTGAACTATTGGAATTAATAGGATTGGGCAAACGCTCTGCCGCAGACCATTTTCCATTGGCTAGTTTTTCACTTCTAAAAATTTCACAACGCAAGCTATCTGAGCGTTTTCCAGAACAACGTGTAAAATAGAGGTAGTTTCCATCATAATTCAAAGCAGAATTGGCAGAATGTTCATAAGGCAGGTTCAAATCTTCTTGTTCCTTTCCTTTCTCTTTTTCATGGTCTGGGGTTGATAATATCTTAGCAACTAAAGGCTTGCTTAATGTTTTGTCTTTTTTCTCTCCTTTTTCTCGTTTTCGTCCAAACCGCAAGGAAGAATAATACAAGACGCCATCTACCTCATGTCCTCCAAAATCAGAAAATTTGGTATTGACATTTTCACTTAGATGTGTAAATTCTAATTCACTTTCAGGAATTGTTTTGCGAATCAGTTGCTTGGCAAAATCACAAGACTTCATTTCTTGTTCTGCCTTTGCTTTATAAAAATTATCTTTCTTATAACGATCCAAAAAGTATTTAAACGCACGTTTTGCTTCTACATATTTAGCATTGTGCTTCAAGGTCAAGCCATAATAGTATTCCACCATTGGATAACGACTTTTGTCCTTACTGTCAATTACTTTCTTGTACGCCTCCTCTGCCACATCATAAGCATAAGACAAACGACAGGATTCTGCGTATTTGTAATAAACTCCTGGTGTTTTTTTAGATCTCAAAACAATATCGTAATAATGCATCGCATTATAATATTCCTTTTTGGCAAAAGCTTCATCTGCTGCTTTTTCATAAGCCTTCAGATTTTGTGCTTGGACAGAAGTAAAGGGCAAAAATAAGCACACCATAACAAGACAATATAGGGCTGCTGATAAATTTGAGCGATTTTCCATGTAAAGTTCTCTTAACGTTCTGAGTTGAATTCTTTTGTAATGTCTAATAATATTACTTCGTGGAGAACCCGAAGGCTCAGCGTAGCTAAATTATATTAGTTTGATTATCAGAAAGATAGCCTTAAAACATCAAAGACTCTAAATCATTAATAATCAAACTTATATAAAATGTTTTTGGGTAAAAAAATTAAAACCTTGTAAAAGCAGCGAAGCTAATCCCACGAAGTATAATAATAATAATAATAATAATAGATACCTATACCCTTTCTAAAAAATTGGGCAAGTTTTAACGGCTCCTAGCGAAGGTACTTTACTCCAGATGTAAACAACTGATAATTCGTATCCTCCATTATTTCTCGTCGCTGCTTCAAAGCTGGACACATTAATATCATAACTTAGTCCAACATGCCATTGCTGATAAGCGAAACCTATTCTTGCTATAATAGCATCGTCCCAACGATGCATAATTCCAATTTCTCCTGAGGTTTCTCGTCCAGGATTTACGTTGAAGTGGTAGCGTAGACTTGCTCCATATACAATTTCTTGTGCTTCTAACTGGCGTTGAAAAATAACCGTTGGCATAATATCAATTCGTTCGGAAACTCGAATGGAAGCATTTGCCATCACATTCCAGCGAATGGGCAATAAAACACCTTCTACGCCTAAAAATGACATATTAGGCTGCGTCAAGTGAAAAATACCACCGCCCAAATTAATCCACATACGATTGCTTGCTTGGTATCTAAAGTTCAAACCTGCATTAATATCAAAGTAGTTGATGTTTGTATTCCCTGCAAATTTAGTTTGATCAAAAGAAATTAAATTAGGGTCGTAGACATCTCCATTAAATTGATCGTTGAAGGTCAGTTTTTCTAGATTATAACGTCGATTATTATAACCCAACTGAACACCTGCACCTATAAAGAAGTTCTTTGTAATGCGTTTGGTGTAAGCCGTTGAAAGCATCACATTTAATAAACTCAACTGTCCATCCCCTGCTTGATCATGGTTAAAGGTTACGCCCAATCCCCACACATCGTCTTCCAATTGATAGGGCAACAAATGGGCATCAAAGGTTATGGAAACCGTTCGATAACTCACGGGCACATCAAACCATTGACTTCGATAATTTCCAACAACACGATAATCTCCGTTAAAGAGACCCGTATGTGCGGCATTAAGATTCAATGGAGCATACTCAAATTGAGACCAATGAATATCCTGTGCAGATAAAGATTGGCTGATGATACATGCCATACAAAATAAATAAATGTGCTTCATCATGTCATAGTTTTTATAAACAGTTTTGCATTTCTAGTGGCTAATAATCTGTCAGATAAATCTGCATTTAAAACGGTGTCTATTTAGTTTCATCAACCAATAAGGCTTTATAAAACTTATCTAATAGATTATCATCGCTACTGCTAGTAATGCTAGCCGTTATTTTTTAGATGAATTAAATTTCAAGCTTCATCTAACGTTAAGTTTATTCTTAAAGAATTACGCTTATGTTTTTATTGTTAGAACAATTTGTCCTGTTTTGAAGACCGTTGTGCTTCTGTCTGCGCATTCTGCCTCTATGGTGTAAACATAAAATCCTGCGTTCAATTTTTCTCCTAGCTTCGTCCCGTCCCAACCTGTATCTAGTATTTTCATAACGTCCTTTGAAGGGCTTAAAATACTAGAAGTTGATTCAAAAATTTTTGTTCCTTTAGGCGTATATAATGATAATTTTAATTCTCTAACATTCTTGGTCTCTATAAGCAATGTTTTAGACGCTTCAAGTTGCTCCGCTGATCCCCAACTCGAAGGTGTCTTAATGTCTTCTTTTGTACACTGTGCTTTTAGTGCCTGTGTCAAAGCAAGGAGTAAAAAAATTATAAATAAGTTAGTTATGTTTTTTTTCATATTAAGAACGAATTAAGGTTGGTCTGTTTCTCTAAAAAATTTCTGCGTACAGGGTATATTTGTAATCGTTTGGGGCTATATAATATTTTTTACTCTTTATTTATAATAATAACTGATCTTACGCAATAACTTATTTTATGTTGCTATTAAATACACTGTGTAATAAAATAATACTCCGTTGATTTTTTTAAACACTATCTTAATGTTGAATGCTTAATTCCAAATTTTTAATGTTTGTTCTGCTATGAGGCATTCGACATTAAAAATTCAACATGATTAAGTCTATCTCAACAAAGTTATGTTGCCTTTTTTTATCAATTCATTGCCATCCAAACATCGGCATTGCATATAATAACCATAGACATCTGGTAGGCAATCTTTTCCTTTAAATTTCCCGTCCCAGCCAATATTTTTATCATTTGATTTAAACACCTGCTCTCCCCAACGGTTGTAAATTATAAAATTAATGTCTGTAATTGCGTTCCCTTCTACATAAATAATATCGTTATAACCATCTCCATCTGGCGAAAAAGCATTTGGAACAAATACATTCGGTTCGTCACAGATTGGCAAATTAACATAAATAATAATAGAATCCGCTGTTGTACACCCTAAAGCGTCTGTTATTGTTAAATAATAGGTTGTTGTTCCTTCTGGTGTTGCAATTGGATTGTAAATTGAATCTTCGCTCAAAGTAGGATCTGCATTCCAAGTATAAACATACCCTGCTTGCTGTGTTGCTAATAATTGTGCCTCGTTTCCTGCATAAACCGTATCTAGGTCTGCCTGTATAGAAAGCCCTGGATTGCTAGACGATATACTGACCAATGTTTGTGTCGTTGAAGTACATCCATATTGATTTTGAGCCAGCACAGAATAATTTGTCGTCACTGTTGGCATTACTAAAATACTATCCGTTCCTTGCCCCGAAACAATCGTGCCAGTAGAAGTCCATTGATAAGTTAAAGAATCATTTGCATTCAAATTTGTTGCAACCAATTGAACGGGTGCTGTTGTACAAATTAATGCCACTGAATCTAAAATTATATCTACAGGGTAATACCCCACAAGAATAGAATCCACTTTAGTACATCCTAAACTGTCCTCCACCTGTACATAGTAAACGTGTTGATTGTTCACAACGTTGGTTTGTAGGCTTGGATTTTGTCCTAGAATATTGTTAAAATTAATCTGATCCGACCAAATATACTGCACACTTTGGTTGCTATTTGCCGTTAAGGTCAAATTGGGTTGACATAATATCGTATCCAAAGGTACATTTAAACTCAAGGGGGGCGCAATACTGACACTAGTTTCAACAGAATCTATACAACCAAATTGATTGATTCCCACTACGGTTAAATTAACTGCGGTTTGTCCTTGTATGGTAATGCTGTCCGTTCCTTGTCCTGTTAAAATAATCGTATTGGGCGACCAAGTATAATTGAGCGTATCCGAAGGATTATTATTAGACACCCACAAAGCAACTGGATTGGCATCACAACTCACATAAGTCGGGTCTAAATTTAGCTGAACAGACCGTCTATACACTAATATTGAATCCACTCCACGACAACCAAAACTATCTTGTACTTGTACATAAAAAATATTCTGCACATTGGGAAGCCCTGTTGTTAGCAAAGCATCGTTATCAACTATTGTTTGAAAATCTCTATTCGTGGACCAGCCATAAGTGGTTATTTGAGGACTAATTGCCGTCAGATTAATACTAGTATCACAGGTAATGGTATCTCCTTGAATTTGAACGCTTGGTGCAGGCTGAACGGCTACATGAATAGAATCCTCTAGCCAACAGGTATCTAAGACGCCTCCAAAATTAGAATAGCCATAGACTCGAACAGTATAAGTGGTATTTACTGTTGTTAAAACCGTTGGGTTGGCAATCGTAGAATCTGAAAGCCCAAGTCCTGGCGACCAAACATAGGTCAAATTTGGATTCGTTTGAATATTCAATAAAATGGAATCGTTGCCACAAGTCGCTAGATTATTATTAGGCACTTCTAATACTGGAATTTGAGCAATTAAAGGTTTGCTTACTTGTCCTGTACAGTTTCCTATTATTTGAATTTGTAAATTGATGGTATAATTGGAATCTGCATAATAGGTCGTTATTGGATTTTGTGCCGTGGAAGTTTGCCCATTGCCTAAATCCCAATTCCAATTGGTAATTAAAGTATCTCCTGATATATCTTGAAATTGCACGACTAAGGAATCGCCACAATTAAGCGGGATCATTCTAAAATCAATTGGAATATCATTCCCTCGATAATTAACAAAAACAGAATCCAAGCCTTGACAACCAAAATTACTTTGCCCTCGAACATAGAACCACCGAGCATCATTGACATTGGTCGCTAAAGTCGTTCCTGCTCCTATAATTAGGTTGAAATTTCGATCCAAAGCCCATTCAACAGAAGCAGCATCTGGCGCATTTACATTTAACTCAATTTGGTTAACACACAAAACGGTATCGTCCATTGCTTCAAAAATAAAACTGTCCACGCCTACCAAAATCGTATGCACCAACTCACAGGTATCCCCCCCATTTGGTGCCGTAACCGTTACGGTATAAAGTGTCGTTGTTGCTGGACTGGCGATTGGACTGGCAATATTAGTACTGCTCAAACCTGTTGCAGGCGACCATTGATACATTAAGTTGGGATCGCCTCCTATATTCAACTGGATGGAATCTAAATCACACAAACCGATGCTGTCACTAGAGTTGATAATGGGCAAATTATAATCCAAGGTATCGACAAACGTTCCTGTACAACCATTGGTTGCTGTTGCCGTCAAGCTAACGATATGAACACCGCTAGAAGGATATTGCACCAGTGCATTTGTGGTATAAGTGGTCGTTCCATTGCCAAAATTCCAAACATAGCCTTGCAATTGTGTTCCTGCGGGAAAGCTTGTTGTATTAATAAAGTTAACATCTAGCGTATCGTCACAGGAATTTACTTGTGTTATAAAACTAGTTGGAATTGGTATGTTTCGTCGATAAATTTTAACGGTATCTTCTGCCGTACAGCCGTATTGGTCGGTTGCTCTGACATAGATAAATAAGTTAAATGGTGCACCTGGTATTCCTACAAAAAAGTTATTGATATTGGAGATCGCAATTGGATTAAAGCTTGGACTAAAAGACCAATCTATTTGTGTCGCATTGCTAATATTTGCTTGAACGTTAAAGGTTCCGCCACAAACAATCGTATCTTTTGGTACTTCTATTGTAATTGGAGGCGCCTGAACAACCGTTATATTATGAATGGCAATACAGGTATCAATGGCACTCGTTCCTGTTATACTTACGGTATAGGTAAAAGGTGTATTCGGCACGGTTCCAACGGGTGAAGTAGCACTAGTGCTAGACAGAAATCCGGCTGGTGACCATTGATACGTTAAGTTTGGATTTCCGCCTGGATTTAAGATTAAGGTAGAATCTCCATTACATAAAATAACCGTTGAATCGGTTGTTAAGGAAGCTATATTCAAGGCTAAAGTGTCTGTTAATATTCCTGTACAACCATTTGCTAGCGTTACTTGCAAACTAATTATGGTGGCTTGACTTTGCGTAAAAGTTAATATTGGATTTTGTTGGGTCGAACTTTGCCCATCTGAAGTCGTCCACAACCAAGCCGAAATAGGGCTTAGAGCGGTATCTGACGTTAAGTCGGTAAATTGTATCGCAATGGTATCTGAACAACCCAAAGATTGATAACTAAAGTTAACATTGACTGGAATTTGATTTTGCTCGACCAAGGCGAAGGCGGTTGCAGTACAACCATAAGGATCGGTTGCTCGAACATAATAGCCTGCGTAAGGAAAAGTAGTTGGGATAGCGGTGTAGGGATTTCCTGTTCCTATTATTGTACTAAAACTAGGATCTCCTGCCCACTCATAAAAGATTCCTGTAGGACTACTCGCTATCAAATCAACTGTATTACCACAATAAACCGTCAATGGTGGAATTGTTACCGTGACTGGTGGCGGAAAATTAACATGTACTTGTTGTATATTAATACAGGTATCTAAACCATTAATTGCTGTAATCGTAACCGTATAAGTAGTCGGAACGACTGGCGTAGCAACTGGGCTTACGGCTGTGGCACTACTTAGCGTCGCTGCTGGAGACCATAGATATTGCAAGGCAGCATTTCCATTTGGGTTGAGCTGTACGGAGCTATTTCCTTGACAAACTCCAAGGGTATCTCCATTGGTCAACTGTGGAATACTTACCGTAACTATATCTTGAAAACGCCCTATACAAGCATCTATTGTCACGACATCCAACGTAACTATATAATTGCCTGATTGCTGGTATATGTGTGTCGGATTCTGTTGATTGCTGTTATTAGCATCTCCAAAATCCCAAGACCAGGTGGCAAGTGCGCCTCCTGAATTATCAATCGTTTGGTCTGTAAATTGCACGGTAAACGTCGAATCACAAGTCAATAAACTATAGGTCCAATCTACGATAATTGGGGTATTTCTTCTGATAATATCAACGGTATCCAAAATAGAACAACCTGCAAAATCTGTTGCTCTTACATAAATCCGAGTAGCGACTCCAACAGCTAAGCGAACGCTATCTCCAGTAGCCAAAACCGTATTAAAAGAAGGATCAACAAACCATTCTATAATTTGAGCATTATTACTAAAAGCAACAATAGAAATAGAATCTTGACAAGTAATCGTGTCTCTAATGACATCTAAAGTAAGGGCTGGCGGTAAAACAACCGTAATCGTTTTTTCTAAAATACAGGTATCTATTCCATTTGGAGCAGTTACCGTGACCGAATAAGTCGTTGGTCCTAAAGGACTCGCCACAGGACTTGCCACCGTGGCACTACTCAAACCTGTTGCTGGTGACCATTGATAAACATGGTTGGGATTTCCTCCTGGATTTAAAACAACACTGCTATCGCCTGCACAAATTCCTATGGTATCGGCACTAAAAATTACGGGCAGATCAAGTACTAATGTATCTGAGTAACTAGCCGTACAGCCATTTGCTGCTAGCACATTTAGGTTGATAATATAAACCCCCGAACTGTTGTAGACCGTAGAAGGATAAGGAATCGTATCGGTTAAACCATTTCCAAAATCCCAATCCCATTGTACAATATTACTAATACTATCAATGGTCAAATCGGTCACATCTAAGAAAAAGGAATCGGTACAATTTGCTGTTGTCACATCAAAATTAGCGTCAATAGATTCGTACTGTAAATAAATATCTTGGGTTGCTGTATCGGCACATAAAGTTCCAGGATCAGCAATTAAAGTAATCGTATAACGTCCTGTATCTGGGTAAATGTAAGCAGGGTTTGGAAAGGTTGACGTAGCATTGGTTGCAGGATCTCCAAAAGACCAAATAAAACCTGTCCCTAAGGAAGCACTATTGTTCTGAAAATTAACAATCAAGGAATTATCACACTGAATATCTGGCGCAAAAAAGGCAGAAGAAACCAAACGACCACAGACACCAACTACATATTGAAAATCTCTTCGAGTAGTTGAAATAAGGACGCCATTTTTATATTCTTTGGCACATACGCCTACCACAAAAACGCCTATAATATCTGGCGTTCCTGTTAACAAACCTGTTACAGGGTCAATAATCAAGGAATCTGGACCTCCTAACATGTTATCTACACTATAAGGTGGTTGCCATGTCACTGGATTATAAGGCGGATTATTGGGCGGTTGTGGTCTAGATTGGCTCGGTGTTGCTCCCGTAAAAGGCGTACACAATTCATAAACAATAGAATCGCCATCCACATCCAAAGCTGAATGATCGTAAACAATCGGCACGCCTGCACAAACATAAACAGGAGGCCACTCTACAAATCGGGCACTGCTATTGCAAGCCAACAAAGCCTCTTCTGAAATATAAGAAGAATAGGTTGCGCCTGTTGACGTTGGCGCTACTATATTAACAATATCTTGATTTCGGCAACAACGCTGATAAACAATTTGATACCCTCCTGCCTGAAAGGGCAAGGTTACGGTATCTATATAAGTAGTGGTGTGAATACAAACATTTGGTGGCGCAACTAAACAAGGATCGGTTAAATTCAAATCCAAGGTATCGTTGTTTCTTAACTGCAATCTCAAATCATACAGCAGTGAATCATTCAGATCAAAAACGCCTACTGAAGCAGGACTATCAAACCAAGGTACGCCTGTGTCACAATCTCGAAAAACCGTTACCATGATCTCATACTGGTCGTTTCCTAGGCAACGATAATTAATTTCGCCCCCTACCATATGTGTTGCAGAAACATAAGATGGCAGGCAAATAAAGAAAAGCAAGTAGGCAAAAACGATATGGAGGTATTTTCGATGCATCAATGACTTAGGGAAGTTTGAATTGAAGTGAACTTTAAGATAGCATTTTTTTAGAAAGATTCCTATATCTTGAATTACAATTTATCAATAAATGACAATAGACAAGTGTTCATTTATGGGTTCAAAACACACTTGTAACCACTATTTTAAGAACAGTTTGGTCATTGTTTAAGAGCAATTACTTATATACCTTCAATTCGTCTTTCAATTCCTTAATTTCTTCGTTTATTTCTGATAATTCGCCTTCTTTATCTTGAATTTCAATTTGTAGTTTTTGAATGCTTTTGAGTAGCCTTTTAAAACTAGCGTCCATTAAGTTCGAATCCATTTCTGTTTTTTCTCGCATGGTATCGACCGATTCTTTCACCAAATCTTCTATTTTGATTTTATACTCCGTCGTATCTCCCAATAGAATGGCGTGTTGTTCATCGTAAGTCTCTTTTATCTCTTGCAGATTGGCATTCAAATCTCCCTCCAACTGTTTTAAAGCTTCAATGGTCGCTGGAATATCTAGGCTATCATTGGGTGCATTAATAGCCGTCAAACGCTGGTTTAAAAAGGCAATTTTTTGTACGGCACTTTTGCCTGGCAAAGTTGAATAAACAGGATCCTCTTTTAATGTATTTGCATACTTTAATCGAGCCTGTTTAAGCGCATTGGCTTCCGCTTGCATTAATTTTTTTGCCTTATCGTCTTGCGCCTGAATGCCTTTTTTTTCATGGCTCAATTGCGAAGAAATCGTCCGATTAGAAGCTAGTATTTTAGAGCTATTTTTTCTAAAAAAATCTTTCTCTTTATCTACCTTCACTTTAGACCAAACAATTAATTCGTTTCGAATTTCTCGCAAACGCTGCTTTACTTTAGTTCGTTGATTATAAAGTGTGTATTGCAGCTCTTCTAGGCTCTTTTGCTTCTGCCCTTCTGTAAAGGACAGGCGACCAATTAGATTCTTTTTAGTGTCTTGTGCTTTGTCTTTTATAATAGCCGAAAATTTCGGAAAACTAGCCGCTAAAAAAGGCAGCAACATCAGTAAGAAAAACAAACCAAAGCCGCCTATATCGAAAATTAGTTTAGGAATAAAAAGCGCTAACTGAAACACCGAACTTATCGCATAAAAAATATCCGTCAAAGGTCCCCCTGCAAGTACAGTTGCGATTAAAAACAAGGTAAAAACAACAATTAATACCTGGAACGTATATTTTAGGATCAGTCCAATCGTTCGACCTACTTTTTTATAATTCTCAGCTGCTTCACTTAATACAACATCAAAGCTATAATTCATCGCAGGTGTTGCATTTTTAGGCTTTAGCGCATTGGGCAAGGACAAACGTTGCTCCCTCATTGCTTTTTCTAGTGCCAACACAAACCAATTATTTTCATTGATTTTATTTAACTCCAAGGATTTGGAAGGCAAAGGTCGATTGGTCAACAGTAAAGGTGTATTCGTTAAGGTTTGCCCCCACTCTTCAGGCGTTGGGCGAAGGATAGGATCTTCGTGCCCGTTTACAAAAGTGCGAATAAAAAGTTTTTGTAAATCTCGATCTAATTGGGCAAAAGCTCGATGTGGCGGAGGAACGACCGTAAATTGATCGGACAATTGAAGGTTGTGGACAAACAATCCATGCTTAATTTTATCTCCCAAGGCATTGACATTATCATAAGGAGCCTTAGAAGTAGCCGCATAAGGATGGACGCCAAACAACAAACGGTAATAAATAACGGCTAAACTAAAATTGTCCCAAGAAGGGTCAATCATTATTTTTCCAGGTTTTGTTCCTGTATAATATTCATTGGGCGTATACTCTGGCGTAGCTACCGTGGCAGGAAACAAGGTGGCTCCATTTTCAATCACCTCAATTGAATCGGTGTCTACAATCGACACAACACCATTGCTTTTAATCAAAATATTATCAGGCTTTAAGTCAACTAAAACGTACTTACCTGTTGCGTGAACCATTCTCAAAGCAGCCGCTAGGTTATAACAAACCTTTAACCGCAAGCGCAGGGCTTCATCTCCCCCCAACTTAAATCGGTTCCACTCTTTGCCTAGATATTTTGGTAATTTGGGAGACGTTAATATTTCAAGTTTTTCTCCTGTTGCCTTGGGCATGATAAAACCTACAAAATTGCCTTGGGCATCGTGCAAAATATGTTTGACCCAAACAATGGGCTGCTCCTCAAAAACACCTTCAAAAACAGGTGGGTTTTGGAGCAAATATTCAATTTTGCCTTCTTTTTCAGCATCTCGTTTATTAAGATGGAAAATTTTTGCCACACAATTGCCCAAACCAACAGGGTTTAAGACCTTAAACAACTCCCCCTCTCCTCCCGAAGCGAATGGGGTATCCTCTATAATAATTGCCTGATTAATGGATTTTATGTACAGTTGTTTTGGCACGTTTGAGCTGGGTCTTTTGGGCGTGTAAAATTATTGGGCAATGTCGCAATCTTTAAATTGACAAATTTTTAAATCAAAAACCTTAAACAGCCTCCTCTTTTGTTCCTTCAACAACAGGTGCTTCTGTTGGCACAAAAACGCCTAAAATCATTGTTTTATCGTCTGTTTCATGTTTGAATTGCTTGCTGCCATTCGTCAAGAAACCACTCCAAATCGCATTGATCTCTTCCTGCGATTTATTTTCTTTTTTGAGTTGTAACATGCCATTTAAGTTCGGCTCAAAAAACTTTTGGTAAGGTCTATTGGGGTCGTGGTATTTTTGGTTTTCTTCATCCCATACATTCACTTCAAAAGAACCGTTTTCACAACCATCACTCAACAAAGCAAAGGCACGAATTTTTTCTTTGATAATACCCGATTGGATATACAAATCAACTCCTTCTGTCGTCCAGATATTAGACGTAATAAAAACAGTTTCGTTTACTTCACTACCTCTAAAAGGATCAATCAAGGATTCCCACTTTCCTGTTTCTATAGAATAAGCCGCTCGACCATCTCCAATATGAGTGGTCAAAATTCCAAAAGGAGCGTACAAAACAGCCAAGACCGTACAAGCCAAATCAGGAATATGATACTCCTTGGCAGCCGCAAATTTTTCTAAGCGTTGTCGAACGATTTGCAAGCCTTTTAGCGCTTCTACTCGCCACACTTCTTCAGAGGGCATTTCTTCGAGTGTATTCCAGCCATTTCTCTTGATCATTTCCTCTAAACAATGCGCCATATTACGAGACACAAAGTCAGAGCCTACTTCTGAATGTTTGGCAGAGCCAGCACCATCAGCAACCACTGCAACACCCCAAGTGTCGTTGATTTTTTGATGCGCACAACTATCTTGACAAGGTAGATTCATCAAAACGTGCCCATTTCCGATTACAGAAGCATAGGCTACTACCCAATTTGAATTTTTATTATCGCTAGACATCTTTATTGTTATTATTAGTGGTTTACTATGTGCAAGATAAAAGTTGTAATAAGAAATAATATTGGCTCTATTTAACAGTCTTTAGATCTTAGATATTAGATCCTATTAAGCTTTATAGGGTCTAATATCTAAGAGCACAGCGATCTAAAATCTAAAAGCAAAGCGATCTGATCTAGCCATTTTTTTTTGATAGATCGATGCTATACAATTAGCCAATTACTTTTTGTCCTGTACATAGATTTTTTACTAAAACTACAGGAACAGCAAACGAGTTTAAAAACCAAAAGGATAATGCCGCTAAAATGCTTCACTATCCAATTGTTTCTATTTTTAGACCTATCCTAGAATTTCATTTGTGCCCAATCACTTACTGGTGGAAGCTCTATGCTATCCCCTTCTTTTGATTTGGTAATAATTCCAATACTGTTACTCAACCATTTGAAGAATTCTGCAAATTTGTATCCTGACAAAGGAATTGCTGGCGCTGAATTCGGGCAAATTTCATTCAACACATGTTGGTTAAATCCTTTTACGCCCAATCCCCAAAAGGTAAATTTCTTAGCATCTACGGCAGCTTGAAGTTCGCTAGACAAACCTTTTACATCTTGATCTCTATCTGGTTCACCATCTGTAATTAAGACAATAATTGGACGATAATAAGGCTGTCCTGTTTCTTTGTACCATTGTTTGCGTTGCTCTGTTTTGCGCATCGCTTCACGAACAGCATCTACCAAACGAGTTGTTCCAGATACATTCAATGTTGGCATATCAAAATTATCAACCAAAGCAGGATCTTGGATCGTTTTGATACTGCTACCAAAAGTAACAATTCCAACCTCCAAGCGATTCGCAGCAATTAGGTCTTCTTCTATTGCCCCATAAAACTCTTGCAAGCCTCGGTTTAGTTCTCGAATAGCGGCACCACTCATCGAACCAGAGGTATCTAAAACTAAAGTACACAAACATTTTTGCTCGTAATTGTCAGGGGTTTCTCCTTGAAAGTAACTCATTCTTATTTAATTTTCTTGTGTATATTTATTAATACTTCGTAGGATTTTTAGTTTTTTTACAAAAAAACATAAAAACCATTCTATATCAGTTTATTCAACCCCAGATAGAAGTCGATTGGATTTTTTCGTTAAAATCATTAACAGTATTACTATGATATACAATAGTAATATTAGCCAAAAAGTTCCTAAATACAAATAAAAACTTTGACACCTAACAAATATACAATATTCAGCAAGGAATCAAAATATGCACGCCTTCTTGTTTAAAAATTAATGCTTATTATCTACTTTCATTTTTCTTTTAAATTTTCTGATGGTCTTGTTTTATTCTAAACGCTAAATTAATGCGCATCCACCAATCCTATCAAAGCTTATTCTTTTCTTAAAAAAATAAAAGGCTTCATTCACTTGGCAGATAATTCTTATATTCAAAATAAAAAATGAGTTACTCCCCAAGCAATGGTCTCGCCCTAAGCATCCTACTGTTTTTTTGCATCGCTTGTACCAATGAAAAAGAAGCAAGTAATCCGTCTATAAATACCTCTATCGAGCCTTTTATAGCTTCAAAAGAAGTCAATCTTTTGGATAAACAAGTCATCAACCATCATCAACTAAACGCTTGGCAAAGAGATTCCCCTTCCGTTATTTTAATCGACACCCGTCCTGACAGCAGCTTCCAGAAAGGACATTTAAAAGGAGCCGTTTCGCTTTGGCGACCAGAGATAGAGAGTAAGCGATTTCCTTATAAAGGAATGATGTTAGAGAAACCAAAACTGGAACTTATTTTGGGTAAGTTGGGCGCTACTTCTAAGAGTATTTTTGTGGTTTATGATAACAGTGGTAATGCAGATGCGGCTCGCTTGTGGTGGATATTAAGCACTTATGGTCATTCCAAGACCTATCTATTAAATGGTGGACTTCAAAGCTCTCCTAAAGGACTTATCAGTCAAACAAAAACGGCTGTTAAACCTGCAAAATTTTCCTTTGCAGAGGCTGAACGCCTCGATTTGAGAGCCAATAAAAAAGCTATTTTTGCCGCATTAACAGACAGTAATACCATTTTATTGGATTGTCGCACTCTAGATGAATTCACAGGAAAAATCACTAAAAAGAATGCCTTTCGAGCAGGACGTATTCCAAGTGCCATTCACATCAATTACACCAATTCCATTGCTTATCACCAAGCCCATCAATTCAAATCTAGTCAAGAATTATCACTAATTTTCCAAGCGATCCCTAAAGACAAAAAGATCATTGTTTATTGTCAATCTGGCGTTCGATCGGCACATACTACCTTCGTTTTACGCCAATTACTTGACTTTCCTAATGTGGCTAATTATGATGGATCTTGGATTGAATGGAGTCATGACAAGAGCTTACCGATTTTGACAGGGCTTTAAGTTGTATTATTTTCAGACTATCATTGAAATATGACAACAAGATTGAGTATATTTTGTTAATTTAAGACTATTATCAGGTAATATTTTCCTTTTTATATGATACTACTTCTTGGATTTTTAGAGACAAAAAAAAGAAATCCACGAAGTATTGATAAGAACGATAAACATGAGTAATTATTTACAAACACTTAAAGATGCCTATGCTGGCTATTATAATTTTTTGGTCAACGAAATAACCTTGAGTTATGACTACAAACCCTTATGGCAAAATTATTTTTATCTCTTAATTCTAATTTCTGTTATTTTCTTTGGTTTGGAATTGCTGACTCCTTGGCGAAAAAACCAAGCTAAGTTTAGAAAGGATTTTTGGTTGGATGCGTTTTATATGTTTTTCAACTTTTTCATCTTCTCTTTAATCATCTTTCATGCGGCTTCTGATGTTATTGTTAATATATTTACAGATGGCTTGGCAGCGATTGGAATTACCAATTTATTGGCTCTTGAAGTCCAAGCCCTTCCTATTTGGGCACACTTGGTAATCGGCTTTCTTGTCCGTGATTTTGTGCAGTGGTGGATTCATAGATTATTACATAAAAGTCCCTTTTTGTGGGAATTTCACAAAGTACACCACTCTGTTGAAGAAATGGGTTTTGCAGCACATTTGCGTTATCACTGGATGGAAAACGTTGTTTATAAGACCTTAGAATACTTGCCATTGGCATTGATAGGAATTGGTTTGAATGACTTTTTTATCATCCATATTTTCACGCTTATTGTTGGACATTATAACCATGCAAATGCAAAATTCCCTGAATGGGTAAAAGGCATTGGTTTTGGAACGCTGATTGGACTCTTTACTGCCTTTTGTGCTGTTGAGGCTTCTGGCTTTGGAATTATAATCATTGTTGGCATTTCTGCTCTTATTGGTTTGCTTATTAGTCCTGTTATCAAATACATTTTTAACAGTCCAGAAATGCATATTTGGCATCATGCTTATGAGTTGCCTAAGGACAAATCTACTGGGGTTAATTTTGGTTTAACCTTGAGCTGTTGGGATTATATTTTTGGAACCAATCACATTCCGCACGATGGTCGTGACATTCGCCTTGGTTTTCCTGGCATTGAAGCCTTTCCTGAAAATTTTGGTGGGCAATTAATTCAAGGTTGGACTCCTGCCACAACTACAAAAACACATTCTGATCACTCTGAAACTTTAGATAATTAAGCACATGAAAGCATTTCTATTTTTATGCCTATTCTCACTTGCCTTCAACAGTACTGCTCAAACCATAGAGTTAGCAGAAATGGACATCAATGACGAGGGATATACTTTGCTGGACTTTGGTGTTATCAAAGCAAAAAAAACAGCCAAACGAACCTTAATTTTAATCAATACAGGAACGGAAGATTTAGTTATTTCTACACTAGAAGAAGGCTGTGACTGTACGACTGTTAAAATCAAAAAAAGGACTCTAAAACCTAATGAGCGCACGGCAATTCGCCTCAAATGGCGTCCAATTAGTGATAGTGAGTTTCATTCTAGTGTGATGATTCATAGTAATGCAACAGATTACCCTCAGTTGTGGATACAAATGGAAGGGAATGTAGAAAAGGATTAAAGTTAGGGCTCAATCCAAGCATTTTCAAGAATCAAGTCTGCATTTCAAACTAAAGTACTATATTCACGTTCTACTTAGAAACTGATTTACACAAGAACATTTTAAGAACTGATGTTACGCAATAACCTTTTTTTTTTAGTATTAAAACTCATCGTTACTTATTTAAGAACTATTTTAATGTTGAATTCTTAATGCTAAATTTTTAATGTTTGTTGTGCTATAAAGCATTCAACATTAAAAATTAAGCCTTCAACATTCAGAACAAGTTTATAGATTAATTCTGATATTTTACTTCGTGAGCCTTCGGGTTATCAGCATAATTATTTTTTGCGTAACATGAGTTAAGAAATATTAAACTTACTTTTACTTAAAAAATACGATTTTAATGCTGAATGCTTAATTTTGAATGTTTAATGCCTTTTCGATGAAAATAAGGCATTAAAAATTAAGCATTCAAAATTCAACATTAAAACCTATTTGGCAAGCTATTTTCTTAATGTTAAGCAGCCTAATTGGTTTTATGTGTAACATGAGTTAGAACTATTAAATAATACCTACGCATTAACATGAAATTTACAGGAACTGATAATTATATTGCCGCGCATGATTTGCAATTGGCTGTTAATGCCTCTATTGCTATGGAAAAACCTTTATTAATAAAAGGAGAACCAGGCACAGGCAAAACCTTATTAGCGCATGAGATTGCCAAAGGATTGAATAAAAAACTATTCACTTGGCACATCAAATCAACGACTAAAGCACAGCAAGGTTTGTACGATTATGATGCGGTTTCTCGATTGAGAGACTCACAATTAGGCGATGAAAAAGTACATGATATTTCCAATTATATTATCAAAGGAAAACTATGGGAAGCCTTTGACGCAGACGAGCGAGTGGTCTTGTTGATTGACGAAATTGACAAAGCAGATATTGAGTTTCCAAACGATCTTTTGTTGGAATTGGACAAAATGGAGTTCTTTTGTTATGAATTAAACAAAACGATCAAAGCCAAACATCGCCCGATTATCATCATCTCCTCTAACAATGAAAAAGAATTGCCAGACGCTTTTTTGAGACGTTGTTTTTTCCATTACATCTCTTTTCCTGATCGAGCTACTTTAACTAAAATTATTGACGTGCATTATCCTGATTTGGAACAGCGTTTGGTACAAGAAGCGATGGAGCAGTTTTATGCAATTCGAAATATTAGAGGATTAAAGAAAAAACCTTCTACCAGTGAATTATTAGATTGGATCAAATTATTGATGGTGGGCAAAATCAATGCTGAAGGGCTGAAAGAAGCGCAAGAACAGGGTCGAGTGCCTTTGGTTGGCGCAATTATTAAGAATGAGCAGGATTTGGCATTGTTGAAACATTTGCAAAAAAATTAAGATGTTTTTAGATTTTTTCTTACTCCTAAAACATCAAGGAATTCCTGTTAGTTTAGTGGAGTATTTGTCCTTATTAGAGGCATTAGATAAAGGAGTTATTCAAAAAAATATTGACGAGTTTTATTACTTGTGTCGCATTTCATTAATTAAAAACGAAAAGCATTTAGACGATTTTGACCGTCTATTTGGATTATATTTTAAAGGTATAGAAACGATTACAGATGAAACAATATTCGAAATCCCTGAAGACTGGCTTAGCAAAAACGGAGAACGCTTATTCTCAGAAGAAGAAATCAATAACATCAAAGCCATGGGTGGACTCCAAGACACCCTTGACCGCATCCAAGAACTCTTTAAAGAACAAAACGAGCGACATCAAGGAGGAAACAAATGGATAGGCACAGGGGGAACGTCTCCTTTTGGTGCTTATGGTTATAATCCCGAAGGTATTCGGATTGGGCAGCACGAATCTAGGCATCGACGCGCGATTAAGGTATGGGACAAAAGAGATTTTGAGAACCTGAAAGATGATGTAGAACTCGAAACTCGCAACATGAAACTAGCCCTCAAACGCTTGCGAAAAATTACTCGTGAAGGAACGGAAGAGGAACTAGACTTGCATCAGACTATCAAAAAGACGTCTGAAAATGCGGGTATGCTGGAGCTAAAAATGTTACCAAAGAAAAAGAACAACGTCAAGATATTGTTGCTCTTAGATATTGGTGGTTCTATGGACGATCACATTGCCTTGTGTTCGCAACTCTTTTCTGCCGCTAAGTATGAGTTTAAGAATTTAGAATTTTATTATTTTCATAATTGTATTTATGAAATGCTGTGGAAAGACAGCACTAGACGTTGGGGCGAATATATTTCGACCTATGATGTCTTGAACAAATACAACAGCGACTACAAAGTGATTTTTGTGGGCGATGCCTCTATGTCTCCTTACGAAGTCATGATGAAACACGGCAGTGTAGAACATTACAATGAAGAAGCTGGCATTGTTTGGCTCAATCGTTTAAAAAACAAATTCTCTGATTTGGTCTGGCTCAATCCACTAGCTAAAGAGGAATGGCAATGGACTCGATCGGTACAAATGATTGAGGAATTCACAGAAAATCGTATGTTTCCATTAACCATTCGAGGCATTGGAGAAGCCGTTGAGGCACTAAAAAGTTAAAATCAATGGTTCTCTTGCAAGTCGTGTGGAGTTTAAAACATAGGCTATCTCTTAACAGCTATGAATTGGGCTATAAGTTTTAAGTAGAAAGTCGTAAGTCGTTTATTATCAAAAGAAAACTTACGATTTTCTACTTAAAACTTATGACTCATACTGTCTACTAGAAAAGTGGTTTAAATTATTACTACAAGATTTACTCGTGAGAAGTTTGTCAGAGAAGGAAATCAATTGATTAACTTCGCTTAATGACGCCTTCTTCCATTAATACAATTGCAATAATTGGAACTGGAATATCTCCGTCCCAATTGTATCGAATATCTCCTTCTTCCTCCTCTCCCATGCGCAACAAACCATCGGGCCAATTACAAATCACATCATTTGTAGGGGCACTTCCTTCGACAAGTTTATTGTCATGAAAATTAAAAATAATATTCCCTGACTTTTGGTTTCCAACACGCAAATTGGTTCCGTCCCAATTGTACAAAACTTTGTTGTGCTTAGAATTTCCTTCTCGAATGGTTGCCCCATCAAAATTATAAGCAACCGTTCCATAAGAAGCATTTCCTACAATTAATTTTTTTCCATTCCAATTATAAATTACTTCTGCCGTAGAAGCACTGCCTCTTTTTATTTTTAAATTCATTTTTATTTTTTTTATTGTATTAATCTAGACCCCATTAAGCTGTAATAGGGGTTCGTATCTAAGATCTAAAAACGAAGTGATTTAGTCCCCAATTTACTTGGGTTCTAAGATCTAAAAATTCCTAAACCAAGGATATATTTTCAATGATAACCACTTTTGACCTATACATTAATATTAATGGTTCAGTAACAAGTTTTGTGGTCATAAAAAAAGAAGCACCTTTATCCGACTATATGAGTCGTAAGTTTTAAGTAGAAAGTCGTATGTTTTCTTTTGATAATAAACGACTTTCTACTTAAAACTTATATCTAGATTCATAACATTAAAAAGGATTCTAAATATTGAGTTCCCACAAAACTTCCAATTGAGCCATATTAATCAACTAAAGTAGCAAAATTGGCTCTAAACTGTGTAAAAAGATAATCGTAAAAAACTTTTTTATTAACATCCGTCACGATTTTCACCTTTCTACTCTTTGCAGAAGTACTAAGTAGTGTTTGTCCAGCATTGGGTGGATGAATCATCACCTCTGCTGTTACTGCTTCTACTACAAAATATTCTTCCAAAGCAATATAGCTTGTTGCCAAGATATCCCACATATAATAAATATAGTGATAACTTGGTATATTATCTACTGTTAGTGCCCAAAACTGTCCTGCAAGGTTTGATAATTCATAATTTGCTTGCTTGGCTAAGGTTGATAAAAAAGCTTTGTCAACAGGAACTTGATTGGTGACATCCAAAGGGATTAAAACCAAAGGCAATTCTAATTCAAACAATTCCTGTGCATGAATAGGATCCCAATAAACATTCCATTCTGCGGTTCCATCATGCTGGTAGGTTTGTACATTTCCTGATGTTCCGAAAGCGCCTCCCATCCAAATTACTTCTTTGATTTTTGATACAATAGAAGGTTCTTTTTTGATGGCTAAAACAAGGTTAGAACAAGGTCCTGTCATAATTATTTTAACGGGCTGTGTTGCCTTTTGCAAACTGGAGATCATTAAATCTACTGCTGTTGGTAATTCATGTGGATTGGGCGGTGCAGGTAAATTAATCAACATTGGCAAGGAATTTACAATCTCTGGTCTAGCACGCCATTCGCTCGGAAAAGCATTTACCCCATGAAAGGTTCCTCGACCAATCGGAATGTGTTCTTTTTGGATTTTCTGAAGTAGTTTGTAGGTAGACTCTATCGCAGGTTCTAAATAACAATCTGCTGGAGTCACTGTAATCGCAATCAATTCCACATCGGGCATTGTTAGCAACAATAAGGCAGAAAGCAAGTCGTCGATTCCTCCATCGTGATCCATTAATACTAATTCTTTCATTTTATTTTTTGATTAAGGGATCTTGTTAATTTATTCTTTGACACTTGTTTTATCTTAAATCTAAATTTAAAAAAATATTTAGATTATTTGTAACATTTTCTTTCCTAAACAGTATATTGTTGTGGCTTATACATTAAATTAGACTTCAAAATTATCAAAAGGCAGAACACAAATCGCACCTAATTGGGACGAGGTTTGTTATTACTCGCTGCTTCAATCCTAAAAAAATACAACTTAGGAACGTTCAATAAATACATTTTAGATTAACAATCATATTTTTTAAAACTCTAAACTCTTTACTTATGCCTAACAAGTTATTTTCAATTATTTTACTAGTACTTGCATTTTCTCTATTAAACAGTACATCAGCAGAAGCTCGTATGCCTGTTTTTTTTAGTTTTGGTGGAGAAGCCATGTCAAAAGTTCAAGATTTCCCAGATACAGAAATGTTTCAAAATGAAGATGGATCTTATGTAGATGCAGGCTGTATATACAAACAGGTTTCTATCTTCTTTATTCCTGTTTGGAATTATGATATTCGCTGGTGTGGGTATACAGGAGAGGACGATAGTTATATGATTCTGACGAAAGAGCAACTTGATGAAATGGCTAAAGAAGCCAATGTAACTTTAGACGAAACACCTTCTTTATCTTTCTGGAATTCTATTGGGGGAAAGCTAGTTTTCTTAGCGCTTATTGGAGCCTTTATTGCTTATAGCGTTTTATCTTCTGACGACGAAGAGGAGGAGGAAGCTCCTGTAGCAGAGGACAAACCTACAGAATAGATTAACAATAGACCTATTATAAAAACTAATGCCTCATTGACCATACTGTTGATGGGGCATTTTTATTAGCGTTTACAAAAAAAATGCTCCATCAAATAAATTCTGATGGAGCATTTTATCAACTATTATTATAAGAAGAAGAGAACCCTTAAAGTTTAATCTTCCACTAAAAGATGTTTCATTTCGTCTTCCTTTAAACGCTTAAATTCTAAGCCATCTTTAGCACTTTGTTTTAAATGTTCTTTGCTAGAAGTATAAAAATGAAACCACATTAAATACTGAGAGTCGCTTAATTCAAACTCTAAATCAACATATCTCGCAGGACCTTCTGCTGTTAACATTTCACAATTAAACTCTTTTGGTGGTACCGTTTTGAATGTTCCTGGTTTATCCTCTTGGTGTGCAATAATTAAATCGCAACCATCTCCTCTTACCAAATCTTTTTTGATATTCAGGTCTGGAAACTTAGCCTTCTTCCACGCGTTGACGTATTTTTCTGGATTTTTAAGGTAATAAACTTCCATTCTAAAAGAATCTCTAGTCACTTGGACATATTGTTCTACCCGTTGATCCATAGGCGCATCAATCAATCTTGGAGAGAAAAACTCTAAATAAACCCAAAATTCTCCTGGACGATCCTTCAAAATAGGCATTACAATAAATTCTTGTGGTCGCTCTGTCGTTGTTCCTGCGGCTACTTGATCTTTATTGCTAAAGTGTCCAATGATTTGATATTTGAATCGATCAAATTTATTATAGATTTCAGCAATTTCTTCTTCTGTTTTAATATCATTCAGATAAGGTAAGATGTGCTTTTTGTTACCACGCTTCTTTTTTTGTCCATAAGAAGTTGTTGTTAGCCCTAAACAAAAAATGGTAACTAAACCTAAGACCCAAAACTGTATATTTCCTAGTTGGCGTATATTAGAAAAATTGTTTTTTTGACTTAGCTGATAATGCTTCATAATGCTATTTTTTTTTGTAAATAATGCCTACCTCTCAAGGGGCGAGAGATTTTAGTTTAGAGACAGAAATTATGGTTTTATAAAAGACTTAGGGGACTAATCTATAACATAGATTCTAAATCTAAGGGCTGTGCTTTCCAACTCTCTAGCAATATCTCTGCCAATTCGTTACTAAACTCATGCAGACGAGTCATTGCCGAAGGTGTTGCAAAGCGCATTTCTTTAAAGATCAACAGCATAGTACCGTTGCACTCCATGTGATAGTATGGGTTACCTTTTAAATATTCTATCAATGGTTCGTTAAAAAATTTGCGTACAGCTTCTCGATTTGCTCCCTCTAATAAAAACTTATTTGAGAACTCTGGATATTCATCCATATTGATATCCTCTTCTCTTAAAGCTAATTTCACGCCAATTTTATCTAAGAGAGCTTCTCGCTGTAATACAAACTTGGGAGCGTTGAATGGAAGGTGTAATATAGACACACTGGTGTAACGTTCTTGGTTGGAAAAAACACTCCCTTCTTCGAAGGTAATATCACAAGTTTGCCATTCAAAAAACATCTTATAATTTCCTTTAGCAGTATTAAAGGTATACTCAATGGTTCTACTTTTAAAGAATTCAAAATCTTTTAACTGCTGGAAATCCCAGCGAACTTCTGGCCAAAAAATACCATTATTTTTTTCTGACAAAACACGCAAACCAATTTGACGTTGATTTAATTGCGGTTTCTTATCACTTGGTAATATTCTAGTAGCATTGGGATGACGAGAATAAGCGTCGTGTGCTCCTAGCCCCACCAGTTCAAAATTCATCTCCTCTGGCAGATCATATCTAGCAGCATCGTCGTGCAAATATTCCAATACGGTATAATCCACCAAACGGGCATTGGACATATCTACAATGATATGTTTTTCAGTCTTGCCACTAGTTTTTAATACATTTTTTAATGCGGGTATATTAATAAAATTAACAATCCCCTCTAACTTTACATATAGCTCGTGTGTATTCTCTGTACGAGTCGTTTGAATAGAAGGTTCTGTTAGGTATTTTATAAACGTTTTGCGGTCTAAGTTTGATTTTGCATAATGGTTGAACAAGGTGATAACAATTCCGATAATCAATCCAATCAATAAGCCGTAAACTAAGGTGGCAAAAAAGGTAGTAAAAAAGATCAGAAACTGATCATCTCCTTTTCGATACGTATCTACCCACTGTTTAGGCGTCGCTAATTTATATCCTGTATAAATCAACAAGATGGCTAGTGCAGCCAAAGGAATGAGTCGAATAATGGGCGCAAAAAGCAACACAAAAAGTGCTAAGATAATTCCATAATACAGGTTAGACCACTTTGTTTTAGCTCCATTATAAACAGGAATTGCTGTAATAACAGGTAATCCACCAATACAGCCTGCAACGATTGAGCTTAATCCTGTTGCAAAAAGTTCTTTATTTAAATTTGTATTTCGCTCCAAAGGATCTAGCTTATCGACCGCCTTTGCGCTCACCAATGTTTCGATTGTAGAAACGGCTAAAATACTCAAAGCCACGATCCAAAAGTCTAATTGATCTACTTTTTCAAAACTGGGGAATACAAGGTAGTTCTTAATATCTAAAGGAATATTGACCAAGTATTCTGGTCCTACAGGATAAGCGGTATTAAAGAATGGAACATAGTGTGTCTCAAAAAAGTTAAAATAGTAAACAATTGGAATCGTAAAGAGAATAATCCAAATGGGTGTCGGAAGTGCTTGTGCTGCTTTCACGACTCCTTGCTTGTGCAAGAATAAGATAATTATTGCAACCACACCAATTAGTAAAATAACTGGATTTAAGCTTCTTATACTATCATCTATCAGCCAAAAGCTTTCATAAGCACTATCGCTTTCTACGCTAGCACCAAAAATTAGATGAACTTGAGTAACAATAATGGTCACTCCCACCGCTGCTAACATTCCATTGATGGCTGCTGCGGGAATAATATCCCCACGTTCGCCTAACTTAAGCAAGCCCAACAACATTTGTCCTACTCCTGCTACGATTGTAGCTGCCAAAAGACATTGAAATCCAATTAAAGATTCACCATCTCCCAAAGCAATTCCTCCCGATAACATGACCGCAATAAGCCCTGCTGAAGGTCCATTAATCGTAACATGACTGCCTCTAAAGAACGTAGCAACAACACCTCCAATAATCGCAGACAAGACGCCTGCCATCGGTGGCAAACCAGAGGCTACGGCAATCCCGAGCGCAATGGGTAGTACAACTAGTGCTAAACCAAAAGCAGCAGTTATATCTTCTTTAAAATAGTGTTGTAGTGTTGTTAACTTTTTTGTCATTTATTCTTTCTCATTTGCTATCTAACATTTTTTTACTAGAAAGCTTTATCAACTTAATTATTAGCAAACTATAACTTTAGCTAAGGATCAAATTAATAGAAATATTTTGCTTGTTTTTTGCCTAAAAGGGCGAAATTTCAACAAAACCTGGTCTAATATAACATTATTATTTTATATAATATAACCGATGAAGTAGGAACAATTTTAATCCTCTAGCATTCTTTTTTTAATCGCCTGATTACTATGCTTATACTAACAATTATTTTTGATCATAGATGTAATGTTCAAATTTACTTGTCTTTTATAACTGTATTCATCCATTAATTTTTTAACTAGCAAAATACCCAAACCACCTACTTCTCGATCTTCTAAGGGGATAGATAGATCGGGTTCTGGCGTATCAAAAGGATTAAATGGGATTCCAGCGTCTGTCAATTGGATAATCAGTTTTCCAGTTGTAAATAATTCTATTGTAATATCAATTTCATGCTCTTGCCCATCAGGAAAGCTATACTTAACTATATTCGATAACAGTTCGTCTAACACAATATTCACCTTTACCATGATAGTATTGGGTATTGTGTACTGTATCGCAAAAGTCTCAAAGGAGCTAATAGCCCGTTGAACCTCCTCGATGGTATTTTTTATTATAATTTTTTTCGAATGTATTTCCCCCATTGTTTATTCTTTTATTTCAATACACAAAGCCGTTATATCATCAAATTGTTCCTCTCCACGTTCGAATAATAAAATATCCATAACGATTCCTTCTACTGTATCCTTGACGTTCTTAAAAGGTCGTTTCAAGGATTCACACAGTCGAGCTTCTGAAAACAACTCTAAAGCACTATTATGTGCTTCTGTAATGCCATCTGTATAAGCAAAAATAACATCTCCAACAGATAAAGAGACCAAAGATTCGCCATAGACTATATCTTCCATCGCAGCAACCACAGGTCCGTGCAAAGTAGATAGCTTTACTAAATTGCCGTCTTTCTCACGAATCAAGGTTGGATTATGCCCTGCATTTGTATAAGTCATTTCTTTTTTAGCCAAATCAATAATTCCCATGAATACAGTTGTAAACATATAATCGGGATTATTCGTTGCCATTTCCTGATTCACATGGCTCATAATACTTGCCGTCGAAAAATCAGTCGCTGCCCTTGATTTCAACAAAGCCTTTCCTACAGCCATCATAAATCCTGCTGCAACACCTTTTCCAGAAACATCTCCCACCACGATTGCTAAATGATTCTCATCCAATAGATAATAATCATAAAAATCACCGCCTACTTCCCTCGCAGAAATCAACTTTGCATACAACTCAATATCCTCACGCCCTCCAAAATCAGGATGACTAATTGGAATCATGTTTAGTTGAATGTCTTTTGCTAAATTTAGCTCCGCTTCCATTCGCACCATTTGTTCCTTCAAAAGCACAATTTCTTGCTCTTTTTGGGCTACAATATTGGCCGTTTCTTTAGATTCGTTTGCTTCTTTCCCCATCTTTCAATTTATATTGTCAACTGATTGCAACGTCTTAATTTGAAGTTATTTAGAATTGCGTCTTTTTTAAATATGAGTACAATTTTTGATCCTAATTAAGGCGGATTTGAGGAGAATAGCCGTAGCTATTTGACGAAAATCCAACGCAGAGTAGGGCAAAAAGTGATTTCATATTTGATTATTACTTAATTCTAAACAACTTC
>CALDEP010000210.1 GCA_937942475.1 uncultured Aureispira sp. | reverse complement strand
AAATAATAAATTATACCAATCGTGCTAATTCATTATTAGAAATAACCATGTTTCTTTCTGTCTTCCATCGCTGTTTCAGAACGTTTGTCATCTGAACGACCGCCACGCTCGGTGACACGAGTTGCCGCAACTTCTTCTACGATTTTTTCCATGGTATCTGCCTCTGAAGCAACGGCTCCAGTACAGCTAATATCGCCAATGGTACGGAAACGAATCATGCGTTCTACCACTGATGCTTTTTCCTCTGGCTTCATGTTGATGTAATCAGAATCTGCCAAAATAACACCATTGCGCTCAAAACATTTTCTCATATGCGCAAAGTACAAACTAGGCAAAGGCACATTCTCTAACATAAGGTATTGCCAAACATCCAATTCTGTCCAGTTACTAATTGGGAAGATTCTAAAATGTTCTCCAAATTGTTTTTTTCCATTAAAAATATTCCACAATTCAGGGCGTTGGTTCTTTGGATCCCATTGACCAAATTCATCTCTATGAGAAAAGAAACGCTCTTTTGCTCTTGCTTTTTCTTCGTCACGTCTAGCCCCACCCATTGCTGCATCAAACTGACCTTTTTCCAATTCTTCTAACAAAACAGCCGTTTGCAAACTATTTCTACTAGCATTAAATCCTTTCTCTTCTGTTACTAATCCTTTGTCTATTGCTTCTTGAACAGAACCTACGATTAGTTTAACGCCTAAACGCTCTACCAATGCATCTCTAAATTCGATGGTTTCAGTAAAATTATGTCCTGTGTCAACGTGCAACAAAGGAAAAGGAATGTTGGCTGGATAAAATGCTTTTTGAGCTAAGTAAGTCATTAAAATAGAATCCTTCCCGCCAGAAAACATCAATACAGGCTTCTCAAATTGAGCCGCTACTTCTCTCAAGACGAAAATAGACTCTGCTTCTAATTCTCTTAAGTGGCTTAGATGATAGTTCATACGTTACAAATTATAATTTATAAAGATAAAATAGCCTGCGTGGGGTTTTAATACACTCTGTCCGTATTAAATGCACAAACTAAAAAATAATTGATTGCTTATTGAGTTATTTAAACGATTACTCGTTCGCTACTTTTGCTTAATAACCTCCAACAAATAGTTATAAATCACATCGACAGATTCGTCAATGGTCATATTATGTGTTTTTACTTCTATATCAGGGTTTGTGGGTGCTTCATAAGGCGCATCAATGCCTGTAAAGCCTTTAATTTCGCCCTTTCTTGCTTTTTTATACAAGCCTTTAACATCTCTTGCTTCACAAATGTCTAAAGGGGTATTAATATACACTTCTATAAAATCATCTGCCCCCACGATGTCTTTTGCCATTTGGCGAATCGCAATGGTTGGACTTATAAATGAATTGATAGTTACAACGCCACTTTGTAGGTATAGTTTTGCGATTTCAGAAATTCGACGAATATTCTCCGTTCGATCTTCTGGGCTAAAACTCAAGTTACTGTTGATTCCTGAACGAATATTATCCCCATCCAAAACTTGTGCAAAAAACCCTTCATTATAGAGTTTCCTTTCCAAATGTTGTGCAATGGTGCTTTTTCCAGAACCAGATAAACCTGTTAACCATAAGACTTTGCTGCGTTGCCCAAGTCGATTTTCTCGATCTTCTCGTTGAAGTAGCCGATCAAATATTGGATGGATGTTATTTCCCATTACTTTTAGATTAGAATAAAGTATTGATTTGATGTGTTTCAAAGCCGTAAAGATAGAAAAGTATTTAGACTTTTGAAGCCTATTTCTTAGAATTGCATCAAGCTGACCTAGTATTACTTATCCTAATTCATTTTACCTGAGACGATCCCTTCATAAGCTTGTTTTTACTTTTTTTAATATTTGAACTTTCCTATGGAACTATTCCTAGATATAAACGTGTTTCACCGCTATAAAAACCTATAAAACATGAAACGAAGTACCCGTGCCCTCATTGCTAAAGACACTTTAGCTATTCTAAAAAAAGGGGTTTATCAAAATAGCTTAAATAAATTGGTTCATTTAGCCAAAAAACAGAAAGCCGCTGAACAGCAAACGCTTTTATACGAACCGCAACAATTATTAGATTTAATACAAGCACCACTTTCCGAGGCTCCAAATAAAGCAACGGAATTTATCGTCAATCCGCTTAGTACCTTAGATTCTGTTCGAGAACAATATCCTACAGACCCCAATTTAGTTTGTTTGAATTTTGCTTCTGCCAAAAATCCAGGCGGTGGCTTTTTAAATGGTAGCCAAGCACAAGAAGAAAGTATTGCTAGGGCAACAGGCTTATATCTTTGCCAATTAAAAGCGGAGGATTATTATAAAGAAAATAGAAAATTTACGTCTTGCATTTATACGGATCACATTATTTATAGTCCTAATGTTCCGATTATAAAAGATGAAAAAGGAAACTTATTGGACGAGCCAGCATTTAGTGCCATGATTACAGCACCAGCCGTAAATGCAGGAGCTGTACAACGCAACGAGCCGCAAAAGGTAAAAGAAATCAATCTCTTTATGCAACGTCGAATGGACATGGTGTTGGCAATTTGCAAGCAAAAAAAACACGAAACGCTTGTTTTGGGTGCTTGGGGTTGTGGTGTTTTTCAGAATGATCCTGCCCTTATTGCAGCCTTGTTTAAGGAGCTTTTGTTTGGTAAATATAAAAACCAATTTAAGCGAGTTGTCTTTTCTATTTATGCCAAAGAACCACGTTTTATTCAGCCCTTTTATGCTGAGTTTGGAGGCAAGTAAGTTCTTAATAACCCATGTTACGTAAACAAATGATTAGGTCGATAAAAAATCAATGTTCTTGTATAAACTTGTTCTTAATTCTTAATGCTAAATTTTTAATGTTTGTTGTGCTATAAAGCATTAAACATTAAAAATTAGCATTAAGAATTAAGAACAAGTTTATACAAGAACATTGATTTTTTACTTAGCTGCGCTGCTACTTCGTGGTCGTGAGCCTTCGGGTTATCTCCGTAATCTTTTTTTTGCGTAACATGAGTTATTTATCACAAAAAAATGAACGCTTACCAGCTAATTCCCAAAGCAGTTTTAACTTTCTCTGTAGCATCAATTCCTCCCACAGAATACAGCAACATCTGTTTATCCAAAACATAGATATACTTGTTTGCCTTCGCTACTTTAGCAATGGCATCATTAAATTCCTTGTAAACAGGCTCTACCAGTTTAGCTTCTTTTTCTACTAACTTTCGATCTGCCTTCTGCGCTTCTTCCTGCAATTCAGCTTGCATTTTTTGCAATTTAGCTTCTGCTTCTTTCTGTTCTTTTCCAGTCATCAGACCATTCTTAATCGAGTCAGAAACCGCTGCATAATAGGCTTGTAATTCTTTTTGTTTTGCTTCTAATCCTTTTTGCAATTGCTTTCCATAAGCTTCTACCTCTGACTTTGCCTTTTTGTAAGAGTCCATTTCAGGAATCACTTTTTCTGTTTCAACATAAGCAATGGATTGTGCCTCACTCTTTTGACTCCAAGCCGTTAACAAAATAAGGGTAAATAAAGCCATTAAGATTTTACTGTTTTTCATTCTAAGGTGTTTTATTCAGAGCAACGATTTTTTGTATTACAATAGCTGGTGCTCTTCGATTCATTCTAATAAAAAACAAAAGTAATGGCTCTTTTGACAATCCTAGTCCTCTTAACAATACGCTAATAGTCCTCCTCCCCTTTTTAACAAAATTTAACCTTGAAATTTGTTTTTGACCTATTTTATGCTTTTTTTTGAAGTTGTTTAGAATGAAGTAATAATTAAATGTGAAGCCTGTTTTTTAGCAAAGGAATGCTGTTAATGCGCCTTCATTGAAATAGGAGCCTTAGCTTCGTTCTCGTTACACGAGATTAACGTAAGATGAAAAGGGTTCTTATTCGTTATTTGGTTTAGGATGTTTTTTTAGAGGTGGTGCCAGGGCGATACCCTTAGATATGTTGCCAGGGCGATGCCCTTAGAGGTGGTGCCAGGGC
>CALDEP010000209.1 GCA_937942475.1 uncultured Aureispira sp. | reverse complement strand
TAATAAAAAGAAAAAGAAGAGAAAAGGGATTTGCATCATTTAAAAACTATGGATTATTATAAATTGTTGTAAAAATAACCATTTTCAAATTATTTTTTATTTTTGACAAATTCTGTGTCAGCTTAACATTTAGATTACTTTAAACTGAAATAAATTAGGATATAAGTTTTAAGTAGAAAGTCGTACGTTCATTATTATCAAAAGAAAACATCTATACTTCGTGCATAAATCGTATTGAATTGATTATCAGCTAGATGGACTTTGTGCGCTCGAAGCATTAATAATGCTGATAATCAATCTAATGCAAGATGTGTTTTTATGTTTTTTGTAAAAAAACTAAAAACTCCACGAAGTATTAAACATACAACTTTCTACTTAAAAATTACTACTCATATAGTTAAACACAAGGTAGGTCTTAGAATATTATCACAGGATTTGTCAAAAAATATTATTTTTTAAACTTTTAAATTTGGATCGTTTGGATCGAAATCATCTTTGATATCACCTGGCATTGGAAAATCAGGATTGTCCAAATCATCTGGAAAATCTGGAACGTCAATCGTATCCACATCATTGATAATCACTTCATCCCCTTGATCGTTAAAAATTGGTTCGTCAAAGTTTTCTTCTACTTCTGGGTAATAATCATCTTCTACGATTGGAGCATGTACATTTGAGTTATTATTATGAACCGTCGTATTCGTAGGCTGACTAGGTTGGTGTGTTTTTGAGAAGTTAATATCCACGCCACCAACAGGCTTCATATATTCGTCCATGATTTGGTTTAATCTAAACGCAATATCGTCTTTGTTGGCACCAAGATTCATTTCTTCCTTCAGTTGCATCAACTGAATCGTAGACTTCATGCGCTCTGCACCTTCTAATTGAACTGTTTTCAATTTAATACTATCCATTTGTAGTTGCATTTTCACCTTAGCCGCTTCTTCTCTAGCAACAACCATATCACGAGCAGAACCACTGATAAAGGTTTCAATTGCCTCTACCATAGAATTCAGAATTTTGTGTACTACTCTAGCAGAAAAACCACCCAAAAAGGCTAAAAGAGGTTTGTAAGTCATAAAACCACCCAACTCTCTAGATTTAGAAGCATTGTTAGCAGCAGCACCAACTTCTTCCCCTAAAATTTCAGGTGAAACGAAGATAAATTGAGCCAAAATAACTCCAGACACAATCCCTAATACAAAACGAATCCAATAGATAGAGTCGTATTTAGGATCATAAGAATTTTTAGTAATATACTTATAGACTTCAAATAAAGCATAAAAAGAGGCTCCTAATGCTGCCATACAAAGAATGACTAATTCATTAAAAACAAACTTCCACCCATTGTAAGAAAAGATATCACCATTAATTGTAAAAGAATTAATAATATCTTCTTCCATTCCCCAATCTGCTGTAAATAAGCCCAAAAAGGTAAACAAACAGACCATTGTAATCATATTCAAACGACGCACCAAAGGAACTGGTCCTAACAAACCAAATAAACCTTTACGTTTGCTGTTCTCCATTAACAAAACGGTCGCTGGAGTAGCTGGAGCGATAACTTTAGCCAAATCACTGTGCAAACTCCCAATCAAAGCCATGTTCATAGATCGAGGATCTAATTGGTCTTCTGTACTACCTCCTTTTAACTCGTGATTCAAGTCATGCGAGATTGCATTCAAATCAGCCATCTGTTTAAGGACATGCGAAGGCACTGTTTTCCCCTGTGATTGCGCATAGCTAACCATCGTTTCACATTCCGTCAAAGTTTTCATTTGAGTTTTGAATGCTATAATATCTTCTAAGGATTTTATTTGCTGTTTTGCCATGTTAATTTTATCTTTGATCTATTGAATGTTATTGTTTAGGAGTTCTTTATAGAGTCGGAATATAACCATTCTACGCTTCTTTTTAAGAATTCTTCCATTTTGGTTTAAGGTAAATATATTATAAAATTTGTACTTTTCTAAAGTAAAAGTTTTTTTTATCGAAAAATACCGTACTTTTGCAGGACTAAAATATGATTTAGAATATCTTGATTAGTAATCAATACAAAAAAAACAAAAAATGGGAGTCTACCTAACAAAAGAAAAAACTGCTGAACTTTTTAAAATACACGGCGGTTCAGAAAAGAACACAGGTTCTACAGAAGGTCAAATTGCATTATTAACTTTTCGCATTCAAAACCTTTCTGAGCACTTGAAAGCAAATCACAAAGATCACTCTACTAGACGTTCTTTGTTGAAAATGGTTGGTCACAGACGCTCTTTGTTGGGCTATTTAGCTGGCAAAGATGTTGTAAAATATCGTGAACTTATCATCAGCCTTGATATTAGAGATGTTCTTGGTAAGAACAAGTAAGATACATACAAAAAAGTTTGAAAGTGCTTCCTATCGAAGCACTTTCTTATTTTTAGGACGATACTAATTTTATAGTATTTTTTGGGGTTTTAGAAATTCTAGTAATTTGATTTTCAAAACACCTAAAACGATTACAGATCAACTTTAGTTTGATCTGACGTTATAATAGCTTTTGTTATAACATTTTGGATGACGTGATGTGTAAATGGCATATCATGATGGATAATATTATTTAAAACTTAAAATTTTTACCAACATGGGTAAACAAATTCCAACTTCTGTTTCCAAAACAATTTCTGGACAAGAAATTACGCTAGAAAGTGGCAAATTAGCTGCACTAGCAGATGGATCAGTTGTATTGCGCCACGGAGATATGTGGCTACTAGCAACCGCAGTATCTGCATTAGAAGCAAAACCAAATCAAAGCTTCTTCCCTTTAACAGTTGAGTTTCGTGAAAAATTTTCTGCTGCAGGACGTATTCCTGGCAACTTTTTCAAACGTGAAGCACGTCTTTCAGACAGCGAAATTTTAGTTTGTCGTCTAATTGACCGTGTTATTCGTCCAATGTTTCCTGATGGATACATGAACGAAACACAAATCTTTGTTTCACTAATTTCTGGTGACAAAGAAATTTTAGCAGATTGTTATGCTGCTTTTGCGGCTTCTGCTGCTTTAATGGCTTCTGAAATTGCTTTTGAAAATCCGATCTCTGAAGTACGTGTTGCACGTATTGATGGTGAGTTTGTGATCAATCCAACTAGAACGATCTTAGAAACTGCTGACATGAACTTCATCGTTGGTGGTACGTTGGATAATATCGCAATGGTAGAAGGAGAAGCAGACCAATGTTCTGAAGCTGAATTGATTGATGCGATCAAGTTTGGTCATGAAGCAATCAAGGAACAATGTAATTTGCAATTAGAATTACGTGCTGCTTTGAATATTACTGAAAACAGAGCGACTCCTGAAAAAGCAACTAATCCTGAATTAGAAGCTGAAATCAACGAGATGACTACGGCTAAGATTCATGCCATCGCAAGTGGTTCTCATAGTAAATTAGAACGTAAACAAGGTTTCTCTTTAATCAAAGATGCTTTAAAAGTAGATTTGTTAGAGAAGCACGGTGAAGAATACATGGCTGAAAATGGTGATTTTGTCAGCGAGTATTTTTATAAAAACATGAAGCATACTATTCGTGAAATGGTAATGGCTGAGAAAGTTCGTTTGGACGGTCGTAAGCCAGATGAAATTCGCCCAATCTGGTGTGAAATTGATTCTTTACCTTCTCCACATGGTTCTTCTATCTTTAATAGAGGTGAAACGCAAGCTTTGGCAACCGTTACACTAGGTTCTAAATTGGATCAACCAATGGTTGATACTGCAATGGACCAACGTTATGACAAATTCTTCTTACACTATAACTTCCCTCCATTCTGTACGAATGAAGTGAAACGCGTGGGTGGTACCTCTCGTAGAGAGATTGGTCATGGTAATTTGGCTAGACGTTCTCTAGAGATGGTTTTCCCTAAAGAATATCCTTATACTGTTCGTATTACAGCGGACGTATTAGAATCAAATGGTTCTTCTTCAATGGCTTCTGTTTGTTCTGGTTCTATGGCTTTGATGGATGCAGGTGTACCAATTACGGCTCCTGTTTCTGGAATCGCAATGGGATTGATTTCTGATGGAACTCGTGCGGTTGTTTTGTCTGATATCTTAGGTGATGAAGATCACTTGGGTGATATGGACTTTAAAGTTACAGGTACTGCTGAGGGTATTTGTGCTTGTCAAATGGACATCAAAATTGATGGTTTGGATTACGATCTTATGGCAACAGCTTTACAACAAGCTCGTGGCGGTCGTTTGCACATCTTAGGTTTGATGAACGAAGCAATTCCTACACACAACGAAGACTTAAAACCACATGCTCCTCGTATCGTTCGTTACGAGATTCCTGGTGATAAGATTGGTGCTGTTATCGGACCTGGAGGTAAAATTATCCAAGGTATCCAAGCGGATACAGGGGCTACGATTACCATCGAAGAAGAAAACAAAAAAGGTATCGTATTTATCTCTGGTGTTGGTAAAGAAACCGTAGATGCTGCTTTGAATATTATCAAAGGTATCGCTGCGGAAGCTGAAGTAGGGGAAGAATATGACGCAAAAGTAGTAAGCATTATGCCTTACGGTGCTTTTGTTGAATTCATGCCTGGTAAAGAAGGTCTATTGCATGTATCTGAAATTTCTTGGGCTAGAATCGAGAATGTAGAAGATGCTGTTGCAGTTGGTGATGTTCTTAAAGTGAAATTATTGGCTATTGATGAGCGTACTGGTAAATACAAACTTTCTCGCAAAGTCCTAATGGACAAACCTGAAGGTTATGTTGAACGTCCAGCACGTAAACCTCGTGAAGAAAGAGGTCCTAGAAATAACGATAGACCTAGAAGAAACAACGATCGAGATAAAAGATAGTTGCTAATTCTTGTCAAAAATATAGCGAGTCGTTCCTACTGGAGCGACTCGCTTTTTTTGTTTT
>CALDEP010000208.1 GCA_937942475.1 uncultured Aureispira sp. | reverse complement strand
GAAAAGGAAATTTCTATTTCTTCTGTTGAATTATCAATAGATAAAGAATGAGAGCAGTTGATGAAATCCCAACCTGTTACATCGTCATTCCTCTTGTCCTGTAAATAATCATAGCTAAAGTAGTGCTCTCCCTTTGGTAGTTCCATTTTTGCAGTTGCTTTTTTTGCTTTTTGCCATTCTGAAATTCTGTCGCTTTCTTTTGTAATAAGGAAGGGCTCTTGTTTAGAGTCAAATTCTATCAAGGAAAAAACGCTGTCTTGTTTTCCATTTCGACTAAATAATTTTAGAAAATAACAGCGTATAATATTTGCTTTGTCTTCGGAGTATTCTATATCAACCTCCTTTATTTTTTGTTGATAATTGGGAGATTTTACAAAATGTTTCTCTTTTTTGCTCAGGAGCTGTTCCTTACTAAGCTTTTTGGTGTAATAAGTAACTTGAGGAGCGTATAGCCTTGATAGTGCAGCTAAATCTTGTTGATTGGTGGCTTTATTCCAATTTTCTAATAAGCCAATTAATTGTTCTTGGGAGTAAATTGAATCAATGGAAACATGGGGGGCTACATAATTTTCAGGCAATTTATTATTTGCCTTGAACGACTTTGGGGACGATGCTTCTATATCAATAGAATCCTGGTTTTGGGCTTCTGGAGTTGGCGTTGTTGGAGGATTGTTAAAACAGGCTGTTAGCGTAAAGCAAATGGCAAATATTTTTAGGGCTTGCATGGTACTTATGTTTAGGTAATCTGTGATTTAACGGTATGGTATTAAAGAAGAATGCCTTCTTGAAAAGGCTTATAAGAAAGATAAATAAAAACCTTATTATAAGCCTTTTGAAGCAGGTAAGTCTAAAAAAAATAAGAAGAACAAGGTACTGAAATTGATAAAAAGAAACAAACTACAGAAAATTATTTGTATTGGTTATTGGCGAATATTAACTAGATAAAAACCTGAGATGAATGTGTTGAAGGAAAGCTTTTAGGAGGTTCCATATATTTTAAATTAGGCTATAATTGCCAATAGGGCAGCTTGATTTAGCGCAAAGGTGACATTAAGTCATGCTGGTTGGTGTTTTAGTAGACGTAATGGCAGCTATTTATCTTTGGTACAAGGATTGACCTAGTAAAGACAATAACAACACAATTATTAGAAATAGTTTTTTGAGAATATTGGGGCTAGCATTTTGATTTAATAAGTTTTCATTTTGATGCAGCCGTTTCAAGCCTAGTCCTTAATATTCTTCACGTTTAATTAGTAATAAAAAAAATAGTTATGAGTAATCACAAGTTTAATTCATTTGGTTTTAATTTTGACGATTTAGGAAAAGCAGTAGACGATTTTGTGAGCAACATCAAGGTAAACGATATTTTTGGAACAGATGTTAGCAAGACCATTCCTGCGGTTAATTCTTTTGAACATACAAACTATTTGGAACTACAGGTAGCTGCTCCAGGACTTAAAAAAGAAGATTTTGAATTGCATGTTGAAGGAGATATTTTGACCATTTCGGCAAATGTTTCACAGGAAAAAAGAGCAGAAGAAATAAAAATCAAAAGAAAAGAGTTTAATTATTCAACTTTTAATAGAACCTTTTGTTTAACTGATAAATTTGATTACCAAAACATTAAGGCAAAATACGAAGCAGGTGTGTTATTGGTAACAATTCCTAAGAAGTCAGAGGAAGAAAAAAGTAAGATAAAAGTACAGGTTTTGTAAAAAAATAAAAGGCATAAAATAAGGGTTTACAGGTCTGTAGTGAGATGCAACCTGGAGTTTAAAAGTAAGATTTGGTTATCCCAGTGGTTCGGGAAAGGTTTTAGGGTTATTAAATTAGTCGAAGTTACTGTATAGTAGCTTCGATTTTTTTATTTTTGTAAAATACATTAACAAAATACATACAATTATGAATAAAATAGATTTTAAAACGAATATTAATTGTGGCAGTTGCGTTCAAAAAGTTACGCCTACTTTAGATGGAATCGAAGGTATTGCAACTTGGTCTGTAGATACCAATAATCCACAAAAAATCTTAACGATAGAAACAGAAGAAGTTACTGCTGAAGAGGTTATTACAAAAATTCAGGATATTGGTTTTGATATTGCAAGGCTGTAATTTAGATAATAGAAATTCAAGGATTATAATAGAAATAGCATGCGATATTTTTTAGAATTAGCTTATAATGGAACACGGTTTTGCGGTTATCAGGAGCAGCCCAATCAAATTACCATTCAGTCTCAAATAGAAGAAAAACTAAGTATTTTGTTGAGAACGCCAACAAAGATCGTTGGTTGTGGTAGAACAGATTCGGGGGTGCACGCCTTGCAATACATTGCTCATTTTGATGCAGCAGAAATCTTGACCGCAGATTTTGTTTATCATTTAAACAGTTTGTTGGGAAAAGACATTGTTTGTTATCAATTAATAGAAGTAGCCGAAGATGCTCATGCTCGATTTGACGCTACTTCAAGGAGTTATCAATATGTGGTTGACTTAGTTCAAAATCCATTTCGCCAAGAGACGGCTTATTACTGTCGTTTTGGAAATCAATTGGATGTTGCTAAAATGCAAGCTGCTGCAAAATTGTTATTAAATTATAAGGATTTTACCACCTTTTGTAAAAGCAAAACAGACAACAAAACCAATCTTTGTGATCTGAGGCAATCGGAATGGGTCTTTGACGAAGAAAAAAAGCAGTTGATTTATCAGGTGACTGCCAATCGTTTTTTGAGAGGAATGATTCGTTTGATTGTTGGAATGTGCTTGAATGTAGGAAAGGGAAATATACCAATCGAGCTGGTTAAAACAGCTATGGAAGAACAAACGATCCTTAAAAGCGCACATTCTGCCCCTGCTGAAGGTTTGTTTCTGATGGATATTAAATATGATTTTTGGGGATAAGACTACTTTGAAAAAAGCTAAATATTGAACGTTTTTTTTAGTTTTCAAGTTATATATAGTACAGTTAACAATCAAAAAATAAATGTACTATGCTAAAAACAGAAAATTGCCCAACAGCTGCGGTCAGTTACTCGACAGAGCGCATGGTTCTAAATCAAAATAGAGACATTGCACTTGCACTAGAAGCACCAATAGGAAATATCGAAGCACGTTATGATCATAACGATAGCTTAAGAATGGAAGAAGTAAAAAGAACAAACCTCTTCTTATTTGCCAGTTACGTGCCTTTGTTATTGGCTACAAATGTATCAGAGGATGATAATAGTGGTGTTTTTGTCTTAATAGCTTGTTGTCTATTAACCTTCTTTTTGTTTGGAGGTAGACGCAGCAAACAGATTAAAGATTAAAAATTAAAAAAAAGACATAAAAAAAAGCTCCTTGATTTTCAAGGAGCTTTTTTATGTCTATGTGTGTCGTTCTGAAATAGATCTAAAAAAGCGGTCAAAAAGAAAATTTATAAATAATCCTCTCCAAAACGAGCCGCTAGTTCCTTAGAAACTTGCTTGATCTCTTGCTCTTTGTCTTTTGGATAAATTAGTAAAATATTATCTTCTTCTATAACAATGTAGTTTTCTAAGTCTTTGATAACAACTAGTTTATCTTTAGTTGCTCGAAGCATACAGTTAGACGTATTAATGGTCTGTATCAATTCAGGAGTAGGGCTGCTAATGGCATTTTCATGTTCATCCTTCTCAAATTGTTGATGCAAAGAACCCCAAGTACCCAAATCAGACCACCCAATATCAGCGGGCAAGGTATAAATATTTGTCGCTTTCTCCATGATGGCATAATCAATAGATATGCTTGGAGTTGTTGGGTAATATTCGTTCAAAAAGCTTTGTTCATTATCTGTACACCAGCTTTCTTCCCCTTGATTTAGAATGGTATAAACTTCTGTAGCGTGTTCTTTAATGGCGTCTAAAAGAGCGTTTACATTCCATATAAAAATCCCAGCATTCCACAAATAATCGCCACTAGCAACAAATTTTTGGGCTTTTTCTAGGTTTGGTTTTTCTGTAAATTTATGGACTTTGTAAATAGGAGCAGGGCTTTCTTTGTCAAAATGGATGTAACCGTAACCCGTGTTGGGATTGTTCGGTTGGATGCCCAAAGTGAGTAGTGCCTTGTTTTTCGACACAAAATCAAAACCTTCTTGAATTCGCTCTATAAAAGCAGCTTCTTTTAATATAATATGATCAGAAGGAGCAACCGTGAAATTCGCATTAGGATTAAGTTTGCGAATTTTCATAGCCGCATAAGTGATACAAGGAGCGGTATCATTTCTAGAAGGCTCTGTCAGTATTTGTTGATCGCTTAACGAAGGAAGTTGTTCCTTGACAAGGTGTTTATACTCCAGATTAGTGACAATAAAAATGTTTTCAGCAGGACAAATAGTTGTAAAACGCTCAAACGTTAGTTGCAAAAGCGTTTTTCCCAAGCCAAGAACATCTAAAAATTGTTTTGGTTTTTTTTTGCGGCTACTAGGCCAAAAGCGACTGCCAATTCCGCCAGCCATAATAACAACATAGTTATTATTGTTCATAAGATAAATGAATAGTTACTCAGTATGGCTGGATATTAATAGTGAAGTTGTTTAGAATTAAGTAATAATCAAATATGAAATCACTTTTTGCCCTACTCTGCGTTGGATTTTCGTCAAATAGCTACGGCTATT
>CALDEP010000207.1 GCA_937942475.1 uncultured Aureispira sp. | reverse complement strand
GCGCCACCGCCACCGCCACCACCAGAACGTGGATTACCAGCAGCAGTACCACCAGCACCTGTGCCACCAGTATTACAACATCCGCCAGGGTTACCAGCGCCATTTCCACCATTACCAGCAGTTGCACCAGCACCATTTGCGCCATTTCCTCCTTCTCCAGAGTCACTTTGGTCATCAGAATCTCCAGCATTACCACCAGCACCATTACCACCATTGAGACCATTCGCTCCAGCATTACCAGTTCTACCAGCTGCGGCATTACCAGGTGTAATCTGAGTTCGAACAATATCATAGTCTGAACAAGAGGTCATGTGCATACCATAAGTAGACATACCTGGTTGGTTTGCATTAGCTGTTGTAACTGTTAAATCTTGAAAACGGAAGCCAGTAGCTCCGTTACCATAAAAAGCAACCAAGCGTTGCGCATTGACTACTCCTTCTGGATTTGCAGTTGTTCTATTAATGGTACTTGCTCCAGGCGTACTTGTTTTTGTCCAAGCATTTCCTTGGTCAAAACCACCTTCAAGCGTAACAAAACTCCCTATTGTAAGGGCATTATCTATATTATAAGTTCCTGTTGCTACTTTAATAACGGCATTGTTACATGCTGCACGGCTAAGTGCTTCCGCTAAAGTTGTAGGACTAGCTTGTGTCCCAGGATTCGCAGCCGCACCTGTTGTAGAAACATAGATGTTCACACAACTAGGAAGCGCAGGAGGTGTTCCAACTACTAAAAATGCAGTGTCTTGAGTCGTACATCCCGTAGGGCTTGTTACTTCAAGAATGTAAGGATAGGTTCCTGCTGCTGTAGGCACCGAAACAACAATTGAGGATGAAGTACCTGTAACAGTACCTGTCCCTAAAGGTGCTAAACTAGGATCGAACCATTGAAAAGCCATTCCTGTTTGATCTGTCGTTCCTGTTAGTACAAAGTTGGCGCCACCACAAACTTCTGCTGTTGTCGGAAAGATAGAAGCGGTTGGATCAGGGACAACCATAACGCTAACAGCATCCATTGCCACACAACCATCACTATAGGTTAAGGCAACGGTATAACTTGTTGTTGCCGTTGGATGTGCTCCTGTCGAAGCTGTATTCGGACTGGTTAAATTAGAGGTTGGCGTCCAAGAGAAGGCGCTTACTAGTCCACCAGGGGCGGATGTTGTTGCTGTTAAGGTCGCTGTATCTCCTGAACATATTTGAATGTCAGGACCTGCATTGACAGGAGGATTGGGGTTTGGACCCACTACAATCGTAAAGGATTGTGTATTTTGCCCAATAATTGGACAGGCATCATCTTCTGCCGTAATAACAAAAATATAAGTTCCTTGATCTCCTACCGAGGTATTCCAACAGAATGTACCTGTAGCCGAAGAACCCGTTCCTGTTTGTGTGAACGTTGCACCAGGAATGTTATTACTATAAACCATTGTAATGCTCTGACCTGCATCTACATCTCCTGCATCTACATCAAAACAAATCAAACCGCCTTCACAGACTGTTGTATCAAAAACAGTAGAACTACCATTGATCCCTGTAACATTAGGAATCGTATTGGTACAATTGGTAATATTGAATTGAATATCACGCACCATTGTGCTGATTAAAACACCATTTCTAAATTCTTCTACTAATACACACAATACAGCTACTTGAGGCTGATTGGCTGTAAACTGAATTTCTCCAGTTTGAGAATTTATGGCAATTGGTACCGTTAATGGATTAACACCACTAAAACCACCCGCATAAGTCACTGAGTTACCCGCACCTTGTAGACAGTTAGTCATGGAGTAAACCAATGAATCTCCATCAGGGTCAGACGCTAATTGTTGATAATTAACGGTTTGACCTACACAAGCAAATAACTGTGGGTTATTTGCAAATGATGGAGAACTATTACAAGGCGTAACGGTATTATCTAAGGTCGTTTGAACATAGATACTGTTACTACCTGGACCGCTTAAATTGGTAATGGCATTGTTCCGACAACAAGATGTCGAAGAAAGCACCCAATCATTACAGCCAGAAGGAAGGGTTAAGGTTCCTTGAAAAACATGTAACTCTACTCCAATGGGACCACTACCGCCACAAGCACTCGCTTGGGATGGACATAATGGCGTAATATCAGTCACAGATTGAGAGGTAAGTGTCAAACTAGAAGATACCCCACAAGATGCTGAACTGTAGTTCACCACTTGGGAGGTTCCAACGCTTACTCCGTTACAATCTCGATAAACATTAAGGGTTACCAAATATTGATTTGGCCCGATACAGTCATATTCTATGACAAAGCCTGTGTAATGTGTGGCGGAACTGAGTGTACTCATTCCGAACCATAATGCTCCAATCAACAGTAACCGCTGAAAGAAGGTGTGTAAATTAAATCGCATAGATTAAAATTTTGTCTTAGCTAACAAATAATTTCTTGATGTCTTTTAAAAGCTTAGGTTAGTGGTATAAAAATAGGCTAGTATTGAATACTTATTTCAAATGACTAGCAATCTATATATTTTATTGTTTATTTAATAGGTGTTCTTGTGATAATATTTCAATAGGTTGTATTAAGAAGGGGAGTATGATTTTAATTTAGCTTACTTTTAACGTTTTTAATGGGAGGGATATTATATAGTTAAAATAAGTTTTGATATAAGTGTCTAAAAAATAGTATTACAAGGGTATTAAGGTAACGATATTTAGGGTAAAAATTTGTAGCTTTTGATTTTTTTTTTGTAATCAATTTGTTAAATTTTATGATTTTCATAACAAGTACCTTGCTTCAAATACCTTAATGTAAGTGCATCTGTTTGTTTTTTAGTCGTTTGTGTCTATCTTTTGTCGCAAAAATATCCCTTGATTAGACTGTTTTTTTAAGGTTGAAAAACTATTAAATTCATTCAATTGTACAATTAAAAGCGACAAAAGACCTACAAAACTACAATTTTTTATTGGATAATTTATATTATTATTATGAACTGTTCTGTTTCTTTGCTCTTGGGATCAACGTATTTTTACTTTCCTATTCTTATAGAACCTACTCAGAAAGAATTAATAAAAGAAGCTCGAAAACTAGATGTAGCAGTTTCTTTGTTAAAATTGCGTCTTAAAAAGACTTCTTTTTATCCAACCAATTAATGTTTGATACGAATGTAATTTTTTTATATTTTTTAATCATCAAGCTTGTTATTATAATAGGTAACCAATAATATAGCACCAGTTTGTTTGAACGATTGAAGATTTCTTATCTCAAAGGCTTATTTTTTTATCAAAAAACTAAAAAAAGATAGCTTATCCTTGAATTAATTTAGATGAAAAAAAGCCAACAACTATATGAGTTGATACACTCTATGAGTAAAAGTGAGAAGCGTTATTTTAAGGTCAATAGTGCAAAGGAACGTTCTATTTATGTCCAACTTTTTGATGTAATTATTGGACAGATTGCTTACGATAGTATCGCTCTAAAAACTTGTTTAGAAAAGGCAGGCATCAAATCTTCTTTGGCTAGGGTTCAATATCATTTGTACCAATTGGTTTTGAAATCTTTAGGCGATTATCAAGCAACCAAATATCCTCGCTACGAAGTGCTGAATGGGATTCAACAATACATTGTTTTGCGAGATAGAGGCTTGCACCATCAAGGACGGCAATTATTACAAACAGCCTTGAATACAGCACAAAAATACAATTACTATGGCTTGACCTTGGAGATTTACGATTTGATGGAAGACTGGGTGACGGAAGAAGCCAGTTATGACGAAGCCTTAAAACAAAAAAAGTTCCTTCAAGAAGCGACCCAAAGGCATCAAAATTATACCAATAGTGTGGTTCAATTGAAAGCGCAAATCTATGAACTTCGCCTCTTCTTTTTGAAACATAATTTTGCTCGAACAACAGCGCAAAGAACCTTCTTATTAAGGTTTTTAGCCAAGAATAAAACAGCTTTAGTCGAAGAGGAGAATAGCTTGAAACAACGACTATTGTTGACAATTTTGATTTACGTCCACTATGGTTTGCAAGATTATAAGGAATTATTATTAACAGAAAAAAAGCGCTTAGAATTGTTGGAAGGAGTTGCTTTTAAGGCACACATTTCTCCGTTTTTGGTCTACGCTTATCATCGCAATTTATTGTGGATATTATTACGAAATAAAGATTATAAGGCACATCAATTATTGATGGACAAAATGCAGGCAAATAATTATTGGAAAGGAACTTTTACAGCTGATTTTTATCCCATAAAATTAGAAATCGCTGAAAAGGTCACCCAACTCTATGCCTGTGTTGAACAAGGGCATTATTTGCCCGCCTATCATCAAATGAAAGGATTGTGGGCATTGCATCAAAAAACGACCAAATACTGGGATACTAATTTATTGGTCAATACCTTGATTTTATTCATAAACACCACTTTTTGCCTTGGAAAATATGAAGAGACGATTGATTGGTTGCAAATGTTAGAGCAGGACGTACCGCCTGCGCATTTATTGCCTTATCGAAACATGGGAAAAATTGCCCATCTGCTCATTCACGATGCTTTGGGAGATGATAAATACATTCAAAATGTATTGGAATCGACTCGAATTCGTTTGTATCGAAAACATGACTTTTTTGAAGTCGCCAGCTTGTTTTTGAAATTTTTTAAGAAAGGAAAGGACCAAAATAAATCAAGCAATCAAGCCTTATTATTAGCGTACAAACAAAAAATGGAAGTTCTTGCTCAACAAGAAGGGCAAAAAGGTTTCTTTATATTGTTTAACTTTGTAGATTGGTTCGATAGTAAATTGCAAGAACGAACGATTGCGGACTTGAATCGAGGGTTTTAGAGGTATTAAGAAGAGGACAGAAATTATTAGGCATAAACAGTAGAAAGAGAAATAAAGATGGATGAAGTGATTGAAAAACAACTGACTAGTGGCTTAACACCAGGTCTGATTTTGAGCATTATTGGAGGCTATTTCTTGTTGTTAATCGGAATTGCTTATTGGACAGGACGTAAGGCAAATAATCAAGATTTTTTTACGGCAAATCGAGACTCCCCTTGGTATTTGGTGGCTTTTGGGATGATTGGAACCTCTCTGTCTGGCGTCACCTTTATTTCTGTACCTGGGATGGTTGGAGCGGTTTATTTGAGCGCAGGAGTCGATCAGGCGACCAATATGGAGTTTTCTTATATGCAAATGGTTTTGGGCTATTTGGCAGGTTATGCCGTCATTGCCTTGGTCTTATTGCCCTTGTATTATCGATTGCAATTGACGTCCATTTATTCTTATTTAGAAGATCGATTTGGAGTGGCATCTTACAAGACAGGCGCAGGGTTTTTCCTGTTGTCTAGAATTATTGGCGCCTCTTTTCGACTGTATTTAGTGGCGATGGTTTTGTACTTATTCGTTTTTGAACCTTGGGGCGTTCCTTTCTGGATGGTTTCCTTTTTTACAATTGTATTAATCTGGATTTATACCTTCAAAGGTGGGATCAAAACGATTGTATGGACAGATACTTTGCAGACCTTGTTTATGTTAATTGCCGTAACGATGACGGTTGTCGAATTGACAGATGCTTTGGGGCTTTCGATGGGCGGTATGTGGTCTAGCATTCAGTCGGAAGGCTTGGGACAAATTTTCTTTTTTGAAGGAGGTTGGTCGGATTCGAATAACTTCTTCAAACAGTTTTTTGCAGGGATGTTTATTGCGATTGTAATGACAGGTTTGGATCAAGATATGATGCAAAAGAACTTGACTTGCCGCAATATTGGCGAGGCACAAAAAAATATGTTCAGCTTTAGTATTGTCTTAGTTTTTGTTAATTTTTTCTTCTTAATGTTGGGCGCTTTATTGGCGATGTATGCCTTCCGAAACGGCATTGATTACGAACGAGCCGATAGCCTTTATCCTACGATTGCTTTGGAACACTTGCCTTGGGAAGTTGGCGTAGTCTTCATTATTGGTTTGGTAGCCGCTGCTTATTCTAGTGCAGATTCTGCTTTAACGGCTTTGACGACTTCTTTTTGTGTGGATTTCTTAGGATTTAAAACGAATAAAAATGAAAAGGAAGCTTCTGCAATAGATCAAACAGCAGATGTATTAGATACACCATTAACAGCACGTTCTAGAATGCAGGATCAATCCAATGAACGAACTCGTTATTGGGTGCATATTGGGTTTTCTGTTGTTTTATTCTTGGTAATTATTGCCTTTTGGATGATCAATGATGATTCTGTCGTGGTACTACTGTTCAAATTTGCAGGCTATACCTATGGTCCTTTATTGGGTTTGTATACCTTTGGTTTATTTACCAGCAGAAAGGTGACCGATCTATTAGTGCCAATCATTTGTTTGGTCGCTCCTGTGTTAACCTATGTGATCACCAGTAATTCGGAAGCACTTTTGTGGGGCTATAAATTTGGATTTGAATTATTATTAGTCAATGGATTGTTGACGTTTATTGGTTTGTGGGGAATAAGCAAGTCTAAAGAGGCTTAATATAGATTTTTTTTTAAAAATAAAAAGATTAAAAATGGGATGGAAAGACACGCTTAAATTGATCGCAGGAACAAGTTTTGTTACCCTAATTCGATTTATTCCTATTGTGGCTATTGGTGTTCTATTGAATTGGATTTTCTTTTTAATCTTTAGCCCTATATTGTTCGACAAATTTATACTAACAGATATAGGTGTCGCTGGTAGAAGTAGTTTTGGAGCGATTCTAGCCTTGCTCCCTATTGGAATTGTTTTAACGGTATTTCTAGCTGTTTTTCCAATATTATACCTTCTAATAGCCAAAAGCTATGCTGTTAAATCAGGGATAAGGTATATTTATAGAAAGAAAGCAACCGCTATTTTCGAGTATTTTATTCCAAAACTAGTGGAAGTTTCGGGGGATTTATACCAAGAGAATACAACGGTTATTAAGGTGCGTGAAATTTCTGCGAAATCAGTTGCTAAAATGAAAAATATGCCGAAACCAATACGGATGTTATATATTTATCTAGTTCGGAAAATTCCTTTGCAACAGACATTTAGTGAAGTGACCAAAGACACCGAAATTATAGAACAAAATTATGGAATGATTGCAACAGGTTTAAATGAAAAACTGTCTAGTCACATAGAAGAAGAATTACTTAACCCTAGTTTGAAATTTTTCTTTTTGTTAATCGTGCTTAATTTTATAGCAATGTATTGGGTGCTTAGTTATTAACTCAAGTTACGCAAACAAATAATTAGGTTGATGAAAAATCAATATTCTTGTATAAACTTGTTCTTAATTCTTAATGTTAAATTTTTAATGTTGAATGCTTTATAGCGCAGCAAACATTAAAAATTTAGCATTA
>CALDEP010000206.1 GCA_937942475.1 uncultured Aureispira sp. | reverse complement strand
ACACTTGACGCATTCGTTTTAGAAACCCAGCCAATAATTAAATATAAATGAGGATGCTTTTTCGAAATTGTCAAAACATATTTCAGTAATTTTGAGCCAATGCTTTGATTTCTGAAATTATTTTTCACATAAATGGACGTTTCTGCCATCCATTCCGTTTTTAATGGATGATGACTTATTGGGTTTAGGCTATGCCATCCCAATATATTATTTTCATCTATTGCAACCCAATAATTAAAAACACCTTTTCTCATTTTGAAATATACTTCAAAATCCATTTTGAATGCCGCTTTATTCGGAATGTTAACAGGGAATACAGATTTGACATTTTCCCAATAAATTTCAAAGATTTCATCATAATCTTCATCCAGTGCTAATCTTATTTCCATCTAAGTGTAATTTTTTATTTTGTTGTTCATCTGCCAACAATTAAGCGATGTCTTATGTCAGCTTTTTCACAATCATCCCACATTTTCATATAAATAATGATTCAAAATAAGTTAGAGCTTGTTTCAAGTATGCACTCTAAAATCATAGCTTTATTAAAGTTCAAATTTATTTGTAAGAAGGCTAATAGCTTTTTTTATGATAAAAACAGGTTCTTAATCAAAGCTTTCAAATCAAAATTTTGATTTTCTATTTCTATTAAATTGCATGTAAATTATTTGTATATGCAAATATATAACTACTCTAAGATCTTGGATTATCTTAGGATAAGGCTGTAATACAGAATGTACATAGTTTTTTTGATATAAACCTTGTGAGTATTATCTATCAAAGTCCGTCTACTTTATCCTATAAGGAATACACCTTAAAAAATCATAAGACGAAAATCATCCTACAACAAACCTTATCATCAGGAATTTTCAGGAAGGAATTAAAGAATTTTTCAAAAATGCTTATATTAGAGTTCACAGCATCTATTAGAGCAAAATAGCCTTAAAGAGATGTTGTTAAGAAAAAAAGGCATTATTAAGAAATAAGATTCTAAGAAATAAAAGCATATAAATATTATGGACAAACACATTATTGATATTGAAGGGATCGGTCCTAAATATGCCGAAAAATTGGAAGCGGTTGGCATTACTACTATCGGACAATTATTAGAAAAAGGAAGTACACCTGCTGGAAGAAATGCTCTGGAAAAAGCAACAGACATCGATGGAAAAAGAATTCTAGATTGGATTGGAATGGCGGATTTGTTTCGCATCAATGGTGTTGGCAAACAATTCGCTGAATTGCTAAAAGTAACAGGCGTAGATACTGTTAAGGAGCTAAAAATGCGCAATCCTGAAAACCTTTGTGAAGCCTTGGAAAATACCAACGAAGCTAAAAAATTAACTCGTGCAGTTCCTGCTTTGCCACAAGTTAGAAATTGGATTCAACAAGCAAAAGTACTAGAAGCTCGCTTGACTTACTAAGCGACTTAATAAAGACATATATGCATAAGTCACCTCTAATTTTAGAGGTGGCTTTTTTCTATTTTATTTTTATAATAAGGTACAATTTTTCATTCTTTTAATAGTGCCTTTTTTTTGATTATCTCCTTACAATTACCTCGATAAAAGTTTCAAAAAAACAAAAATTAAACTTTGATATAATCAAAAAAACGCCCTAAAAGCTTATTATATACGTTTTATTTCTTTATTTAAAATAAAAACTATCTTTTTTTTAAGCGTTTAAGCCTTTCAAAATAATATTTTATTTGTATCTTTATTTCAACGTATAGAAATTTCCCCTTCCCTAATTACACCCTTATTTTTGTTCTGCTTTCGTAAGAAACGTCAGTATATCGCTTTTGTCTACTTATAGATCAATTGCCTATACCTCTTGCTGTCTAAAAACTTTAATGTCTTCCCCATTTTAGGTCCCAATAGCAACAGAGGTATTATTCTTATGATCTTCAGATTATTAAATTATTAGATAAAGAAAATACGCTCTTATAAAAAACAATTGGGTTAAGTCTAATGCGGCTTAATCGTCCCTTTATTAGACAATGAATGGCTATATCTATCCAATTTATTGTCCTATACGAATACTATCCCAACCAAAACAGAAGGAAACAATAGAAACTATTGTATTACTAATATTGACAAACAAGCAAAACAAATCATTAATTGTCAGCTAGTTAATTGAACACTTTGAACATTCAACCTTTCCTAAAGTAGTCTTTCAAAGCTTCCATTCAATTTTATACCTCTAAATTTAGATGTGTTTGTTACTTGTATTTTTTAAAACAACGTCCCTTTTTTAACATTATTAAACATCCTCTTATATGTTTACAAAAAAATTAGTCTTAAATGCGCTTAGTATTTTAATTTTGTCTCTCCTTTTCACAGGTTGCAGCAGTTCCATAAAAACAATTAAGGTTATCCCTGAACATAATTACAGCAAGGAACATTATGAAAATCTAGGTAATAATATCAATCGCTTAATTGAAATGCGAACGGGTGTTTTTGTTCAACACCTCTTGTCTGAAGGGGTACAGGAGCTTTGGAAAATCAATGAGGGGCAAGATAGCACCATCATTATTGCCAGAAAAGTAGGTATTCCTTCCAGAGATGGGCACTGGATATTAACCTATACCTTTATGACACACGCACACGATGATCCACTATCCGTTACACTAGAAAAATATGTCCCCTCTCCGACCAGTAGAGATACGATTTTATGTCGTTTTTATAATGCTCCCGAGAGCATTACTTGGGAACAAGTCTCAGACAAAGATTATGTATTTGATGATTTGGACTTAAGAAAGGAAACACAATATCGAAATCAATACATCACTCTAGCTAGACAAAGCTTAATGGAGTATACTGGACCGACGAATTTTATAGAAGCATCTTTTCTTAGAGATAAATATGACCTGCGTAAAGACATTTATACGATAAGCCCTCAAGACAGTAAATTTGAAGTTTTTTTTTCAAAAACGGAAACATCTCCCCCTTATACTTACCCTTCTGTTCAAGTACTAGTAAAACTACCTTTGGTCAATAAATTTTATCCAAATGGCACGGCTTACCTAAGCGGTAAAGAGAAAAAGTAGCTTGTTAATTAGTTTTTTGCTATTCTATCGCTCTATTAGAAAGCGATAGAATAGCAAAATTTATTACTCGTTGGTGTTTTTTCCACACCAACGATTAATAATTATCATAAAAACCCTTACGACGCCTTAGGAATACGCTTTAATGTTTCCAGTAAGAAATCCCAAAACTTTTGTACCGAACTGATTTGCACTTTTTCATCTGGAGAATGCGCTCCACGAATGTTTGGACCAAAAGAAATCATTTCCATATCAGGATAATGCGTTCCTAAAAGACCACATTCCAAACCAGCATGACAAGCATATACATTTGGTTTCTCTTGATACATTTCTTGATACAAATCACTCATAACTTTGATAATATCTGCCGTAGGATTGGGCGTCCAACCTGGATAAGAACCACTCAACGTAGCTTCTGCCCCAATCAATTCAAAGGTACTCACAATTGCATCTGCTTCGTCCTGCTTTTCAGTATCGACTGATCCTCTCGTTAGACAAAGTACCTTATAAGCGCCATTTTCCAACAAGACACGTGCTAAATTATTAGACGTTTGTACCAAATCTGGAATGTCTGGACTCATTCTATAAATCCCACTTGGACAAGCATAAACAGCCGCCAAGAATTGTTTTTGAAATGCCTGGTTACAAACAGTTGCAGGAGCAGCACATTCCTCTAAAATTACTTCTAAGTCAGGATCAGTGGTTCCATATTCTTGCTTCAAAACCGCTTGCCATTCCTTAATAAAAGAAGACAAATCATCCGCAGCAGGAACTGCAATGGTTGCAAAAGATTCTCTAGGAATCGCATTGCGCAAACTACCACCATCTACAGAAGCAATTCTTAAATCTGTTGTTTTATTTAGTTGAAACAACAAGCGATTCATTAACTTATTCGCATTTCCAAATCCCTTGTGAATGTCCATTCCAGAATGTCCGCCAGACAAGCCTTGCACGCCTAATTTATAGCTTTTATAAGCAGCAGGAGTTGCTTCTTCTTCGTAGGTTCCTTTTGCCGTAACGTCTACCCCACCAGCACAACCAATGGTTAATTCATCGTCGTCTTCTGTATCTAGATTAAGCATGATCTTAGCATCCAACAAGCCTCCAACTAAACCCATTGCGCCTGTCATTCCTGTTTCTTCATCAATCGTAAACAAGGCTTCCAATGGAGGATGTGGTATGTCGGTCGATTCTAGCAAAGCCATAATGGTAGCCACACCAATGCCGTTATCAGCACCCAAAGTAGTCCCATCTGCTTTTACCCAATCGCCATCAATCAACATTTTGATGCCTTCTGTGTCAAAATCAAAATTAGTCGCTGCATTTTTTTGATGCACCATATCCAAATGACTTTGAAGCACAACAATTGTACGATCTTCCATTCCTGGAGTCGCAGGCTTTTTGATAATAACATTTCCAATCGCATCTACTTGTGTTGGCAAACCCAATTGCTCGCCAAAGTTTTTTGCAAAAGCAATCACACGCTCTTCCTTTTTGGAGGGACGAGGAACGGCATTCAAATCGGCAAAATTTTTCCAAAGCGCCTTAGGCTGTAAATCTTGAATGGTCATAATTTTTATTTTTTAAGTCTATTAGGAATTTTATCTCGTCAATTTTTCATTAAATCTATAAAGCCACTCCTTCGCTATTGTATCATCTGGCGTAGCATAACGATCTCTTGAATGGCTTTTGTAACACAATTTATTTAGGATTCGATGAATTTCAACATATTGCTCAAATCCATCATCGCTGGCAGAAAGGGCAGGTTTTTCACAGGCTTGAATGCCAATTCCCTTACTCAATTGATGCACCTTGCTTTTTCCGTTTTTTTCTATCTGATGTTGGATTAAGTCCAAACCACCTATTTTATGGAGTCCTTCTTCAGAAACAAAGGTCAACCAGTTTATTCTTTTGATAACAGGCAAAAAATCAGATTTCGATTCGTTCAAAAACCTTCCGATCGAATTTCCCATAGGAATATCCCACGCTAAGCCAGGATAATCCACCAAAATTTGTTTCAATTGCTCCTCTGCTGCTCGATTGGTATACCCGCCCCAATGATTAATTTTATACCCAGCTGTTCCAGAAAAGAAAGTTCCCCTCTTTAATAAGCTAGTATTCAAAACCCAATCAGAAAAATCGGCAGGGCTTTCAAAAAAATCAATTGGAAAACGCACTTGAATTCTTGAAACCCTGATGCCCGAAGGCAACATATCAGTCTTGTAGGTAAGCAAATCTTCTTTGTGTTTCTGAACTTGTTCCGCTTGTTTTTCTTCGCTAAAAGGTGTTTTGTGTATCCAGCATTCAAAAGCTGCTGCTCCTACGCCACCCATTTCTTTGGCATTTCCAAGCCCACCTTTATCCGATAAGTAATTCCAACAATATTTTCGTTTAGAGTTTAAAAAGTCGCTAAAAAAATCCAAGGCAGCAGCTCTTTTTCTAATTTTTGTAACGCCACTTTTCTTATCAGAGCCATGATATTGAAATAAGGGTTCTAGTTCCTGCAACACTTCCTTATAAAATGCCAAAAGTACTTCCTCCTCTGTCCAGCGCAGATAAACCTCCAAGTAATAAGAAGGTTTTAGGTATTGTTGGTAATAGTTGTTTCCTGTTTTTCGATTGACATCGTAACCAACAGCCTCTAATTTACTCCAATCCATTCTGTCCTATTTTCTCAGGTTCTTTTTATTAATACATCTTACGCAAAACTTAAAGCGCAGCGCTCATGAGCAAAGCGACCACGAAGTAGCAGCGCAGCTAAGTAAAATATCAAAATTCGTCTATGAACTTGTTCTTAATATTGAAGGCTGAATTTTTAATGTTGAATGCTTCATAGCACAACAAACATTAAAAATTTAGCCTTAAGCATTCAACATTAAAATAGTCCTTAAATAAGTAGCGATGGGTTTAATACTGAAAAAAAAAGGTTATTGCGTAACATCATTTATTAAACATTAACAAACCAACAAGCCATTATCACTCAATTGCTCCCAGATATGAGAATTTAGCAACTCTTCTATCGTGCCCATTCCAGTAGCCTCAAAATGTTCTTTTAATTGTTTGAATGTCCAAACAGCTTGATTGGCAAGCTCTAGCTCTACTAAGGTTTCAGAAAGCCATTCTCCCATTTCAACATCCAATTCCATGACCCAATCGTTTTGCTTATTATAAAAATGCAAAGCCGCTAATTCTTGGATGCCCTCTTCGGTTTCATCCTCAAAGAAAGAAAGGACTGGACGACCGCCCAACCAAACCACTAGCGCAGTAGCACGAGGTGTTTTTATCGGCTGATCTAGCGATTTATAAACATAGTCTGAAACAATACTAGTGGCTGGCACGTCAAAATCAAACCACTCTGCCAAGTCCATTTCAAAAGCAGTTCCATGCATATAATTAAACAAGGCGGTTTTTAATCCTTGTGAGAATAATTCATGTTCTACACCTGTTGGATCTTCGTGGTACAAATCATTGTCTGCAAAACCACCCAAATCGGGACCGACTCTTGTCACCATATATTTATCGGGAAACAAGCCCACAGGGCTGTGTGCTGTCATGGCAAATTGATGCCAAAACCCAGATTGCACAACGCCTTGTTCAAAGAGTTGGCGAACCATTTCCAAAGAATCAATCGTTTCTTGTGCCGTTTGTGTTGGAAAACCGTACATCAAATAAGCGTGTACCATAATTCCAGCTTGCGTAAAGGCATCGCAAACTCGAGCGACCTGCGCTACTGTTACGCCTTTTTCCATCAAAGCCAACAAACGATCTGAAGCCACTTCCAAACCACCAGAAACGGCAATACAGCCCGATGCTTTTAGGAGTTGACACAAATCATAGGTAAAGCTTTTCTCAAAACGAATGTTTGTCCACCAAACAACCGTTAGTTTTCTTCTGATAATCTCCAAAGCCAAATCACGCATCAAAGCAGGTGGAGCCGCTTCATCGACAAAGTGAAAGCCATTTTGTCCCGTTTGCTCAATAATTGTTTCGATTCTATCACAAAGTATTTCAGCATTCACAGGTTCATAACGCTGAATATAATCCAGAGAAATATCGCAAAACGAACATTTCCCCCAATAACAACCATGCGCTAAAGTCAGCTTATTCCAGCGACCATCACTCCACAAACGATGCATGGGATTGACAATTTCTATGACCGATAAATATTCTTCTAAAGGCAAATCACTATAGTCTGGGGTTCCAACTTCTCGTTGAGCGACGTCTTTTTCTATCGCATTATTATAATAAGAAACAACACCACCTACTCTAGCAAAAATACGCTTGAGATCACTAGCAGGGCGTTTGCCTTCTATATGTTCTAACAAAAATAACAAAGGCGCTTCTCCATCGTCCAAAGAAACATAGTCCAGATAATCGAATAATCGTTCGTCAGATAAAGACCGTAATTCTGTGTTGGCATAACCACCGCCCAAAATTATTTTAATTTCAGGATGATGTTCTTTGAGGTATTGACCACATTTTAGCGCTCCAAAAAGATTCCCAGGAAAAGGCACGGACAAACACACTACCGTAGGTGCATAGTCTTCTATTTTATACGCCAATAATTGCAATAAAATGTCTGAAATAAGGCTATTTTCTTCGTTCAAAGCTTCGTGCAAAGGTTCAAAATGGGTTGCCGTTCGTCCCAAACGTTCTGCATAACGACTGAAACCAAAGTAAGGATCAATACATTCCTTAATCAAATCGCCCAAATCTTCTAGATACAAAGTCGCAAAATGACGGGCTTTATCTTGCGTTCCCATTGTCCCAAATGCCCATTCCAAATCAGTTAAACTTTGAAAACGACTGGATTCTGGCAAATACGTTCGGCTGCATATATTATGCGCTAAAGTGGGATTTTTATGCTGCAAAAAGGCAATCGTAGGTTCTATCGTTTGTAGATAACTCTCTTGTAAATGTACGATACGCTGACTATTCGCAGACAAATCCGTCCATTCTAATGTTTCTTCTATGATTTCGAAAATCGTTGTCAATCCTTGCGCTGTAAACAATTGCAAAATTGTTTCGATTCCCAAATCAGCCTGATTGGAAGCAATGTTTTGAGTATTCAAAAAACCCTTCAAATAAGCCGTTGCTGGATAAGGCGTATTTAACTGGGTAAATGGTGGTGTTATAAGTAGTACTTTCGTATTCAAGGTGCGATTATTTTTGTTTCTGCAAAAGTAGCACTTTTTAAGTACTTCTTGGATTTTTTAGACAGACTCTTAAGGCTATTTATTATTTCTCAAAAGATGGAATGAATAATGTTGACAAAACAAAGTATCTTTTCAGTCTCTTTTTAGCATTTTAAACTTTAAATCTAGGTACAGGACAAAATATATTTCATAAAATAAAATAGAGTAACTGCCTAACATTTTGTTAGATTTTAGATCGTTACCGCTTTTAGATACTAGATTTTAGACCCTATTGAAACTCAATGAGGTCTAAAATCTATCAGCAAAGCGGTCTAAGATCTAAAAGCGAAGCGATCTATCTATTTTATTGAATAGATCTTTGCTCTAAATTATTAAACAAAAATTTTGTCCTGTACTTAAACTTTAAATATTTCCTAAGCATTTTCACTATGGCGAATTTACTTTATCAAAATATACGACGAACGGTTGCTATTTCTGAAGAAGAAGTAGAACAGTTTAGGCAATTATTACAAGCTAAAACCATTCAAAAAAATGAGTTTTTTGTTCAAGAAGGCGACAGGGCTAACTACTTAGCCTTCGTTCTTTCTGGTGGCATGTATTCTTATAGTGTTGACGAAAAAGGAGAAAAGCATGTCATCCAAATTGCCTTAGAAGAACATTGGATTACAGACCCTTACAGCTTTTTTTCTCAAGAGAAAGCATTTTACACCGTTCAAGCGCTTCTCAAAACAGAGGTTTTATTAATTAGCAAAGAAAATCACGCTAGAGCTTGCGATTTATACCCTAATATTGAGCGTTTTTTCCGCCTATTAGTACAAAACGCTTATGTGCATCTACTACAACGGGTCGCCCAAATCAGTAGTGATACCGCTGAAGAACGTTACCTAAAACTAATCCAATCTCATCCCAATATCATTGAAAAAGTACCTCAATATTATATTGCGTCTTATTTGGGTATCAAACCACAATCTTTGAGTCGTATTCGAAAAAAATTATCAAAAAAGTAATCCCTTTGCTTTATTAACCTAGGTGAATGTGCAGCAATTTTAGAAGTCCTTTCTTTGTGATGTTATAAGTTTAACACTTCGTGGAGTTTTTAGTTTTTTGATAAAAAACATAAACCTCGTAGAAGCAGCGCAGCTAAACACATCTTGCATTATATTAATTAGCTACGCTGAGTCTTCGAGTTCTACACGAAGTGTTGAAGTTTAAAAATTAAAAAAAACGTAAAAATAAACAATCATGAAAAAGGTAATTAATCTAGTTTTGTTCTTAGCCATCAGTTTATCTATCCACGCACAAACGACTTGGACAGTTGATCCTAGTCATTCTGAATTGGGTTTCTCTGTAAGTCATTTGACTATTTCTGAAGTAGATGGAGCATTTACTAAATTTGAAGGGGCACTTACTGCTTCTAAAGAAGATTTTTCGGATGCTAAAATTAATTTCACCGCAGAAGTCAGTAGTATTAATACAGGCAATGCATCTAGAGATAAACACCTAACAGCCGAAGAGTTTTTCTATGCGGAGAAACATCCTAAAATAAGTTTTGAAAGTACTTCTTTCAAGAAAAAAGGCAATGGTAAATATGAGCTAAAAGGAAAATTAACCATGCGTGGCGTAACCAAAACCGTTACTTTTGAGGCAAAACATGGTGGTGTCATTAAAGATGCTTATGGTAATACTAGAGCTGGTTTTTCTGCTAAAACAAGCGTCAATAGAATTGAATATGGTGTTGCTTGGAATGCAAAAACAGAACATGGTGGTTGGACTGTTGGGGAAGAAGTAGAAATTAGCATCAAAGCAGAGTTCATTAAACAAAAATAGGTGTACGCTTAAACGTTCACTCCAAATAAAATACTTTGTAGAAGGTTGCCTTAAAAAAGGCAACCTTTTTTTTGTTTTTTAAAGCTTGAAATCTAAAAAAGTGCTCTATAAAAGTATTTATTTTATCACAAATTTATTTTTTCACTTTCTTTCTATTAATTAGTACGTTTATATTTGAGTAAACATTATAAAACTTAACTTGTAATAAAATGAACCGATACTTAATTTATTTATTATTATTATTTACTATATTTAATGTATCTGCTCAAACCCCCATTCTAGCATCTATAGAAACCAATTATAGCCCTCCTACTCCTGTCGAGAAGAGGAAAGTTAAAAAGAAGAAACGCCAGAAAAAACAGTTCAAAAAACCCGATCGCACTAAGAGTAATCGTAGATATTATACAAAAAGGGCGCTAGCAATTAGTTTTATTATATCTGCTGGCATTGGCTTAACCCTTTTGGTGGGCTGTTTGATTCAACCCGTTTCATCTATTATCCTCATTGTCGTTCTACTTCTAATCATTGCTTCAATCCTCTTCATTGCCTATATATGTTATGAAGCTCCTAAAAAAGAAGATACTGGTGTACTGAAAACGGAGCAAGATTCAAGGGCAGAAGTAGCCTATTTAGAAGAAAAAGATATCCTAGACTATCTAGCTTTAAACAAAGAACTAACTATGTTTAATGTTCGTAAAAACACCTTACTTCGCAGTAGAAGGTATAAGAGCCTCAAAGAATTGAGAGAGATAAAAAAAGACATCAAAGCTTTAGATGTTAAAATCAAGCGTGTTGAAATACAGCTGAACGAGCTTCGTCGCCAAAATAAAATTAACAAAGTACTGAAATCAAGAACCTAATTTTCTTATCAAATTTGCTATTAAAACATGAAATATTTATTCCTAATTTTTATCCTATTATTACATACCGCTCCCTTATCTTCTCAATCAAACCTTTTGGCTTCTGTAGAAAGAATAGAGGTAAGCTCCAGTACCACTCCCCCAGTAAAAAAGAAGCATAAAAAGACGTTTAAAAAGAAAAAACGTACTAAAAAGCATTTAAAAAAGATTCATAAAACTCAAAATGCTCCTAAAGATTTTGTAAAAATTGGACTATTATTTAATTTGATTGGAACCTCTAGTATCTGTGGTATTGCTTTATTGCTAGGTCTATTTTATCTAGGTAGCATAATTGGGGCGTTCTTTTTAATTGTTGCTTTAGTAACCGTCGTCTTTGTTCTTACATTTTTAATAATTTTCTTGGTTTACATGGCTGCAAAAAGAAGAAACCAAAGAAAGCCAAAAGAGACCGTTGTCATAAAAAAAACGGAGGAAGTTTTGAGAGCTGAAGTACCTGATTTACCCCCAAACAAAGTAAATCTTTACTTGACTTTGAATGAAAAATTAACGACTGCAAAGATTCAGCAAAATATTTTGATGAGCACTAAAAAAGATAAAAATGCCCAAGAATGGGCTGCCACAAAATTAGAAATTAAAGATTTGGAGGCTGAAATCAAGGAAATAGAGGGGCGTATTAAGGAATTGCACAGACAAAATAAGACGATGCAAGTACGCAAAGGAAGAAGTTAGAAAACTTATAACAACACACCACAAGATTAAACAAACAAACAAGTCAAATGCTGCAAGTTTTCTATTTTTTGTACAATTTGACTTGTTTGTTCTAATCTAAGAATTTATCTAAATTTATTCTGGAGTAGCAGCTGCTAGACGAGTTGGAATTTTTGATAAAGCTGCCATGTAATCATCCATATTGTAAATCGCTTTACTTAATGCCTGCGTTTCCATTGGCAAACTTGCAAGATCTGTATCCATATCTTGTTCGTCTTTGGATTTGCCTACTGCTGCAATTGCTTGACCATTCTCAAAATAAACCTTCGTCTCCTTATACACATTATCATCAAATGAGTTGACAGTATGGATCAAAAAAACAGTGCCCTTTTGATAGTAATAAACAACATCCGACAAATACATACTTTCTCCTAGATTTTCTGTCAATTTAACCATCTCACCATTCTGAGAATAAACAACATAGATGGCCTGGTCGTGTGCCTCTGCGGCATTGCTATATCGTTTTGTTTCTACCTGTTGTTCCTGCTTAGCCGCTTCGATTTCCGCCATCATAGCATCTGCCATTTTTACTTTATCTTCGTTCGATGGAGGACTAGTAACTGTTTCTTTTGTAGTAGTAGTAGTACTTGTTGTTTCCTGGCTTGCCTTTTCGTCGTTACAAGAAATAAACAAAAACATAGCTAGAAATAAGATCAAAAATGTTTTAAGCATAATAATATCTTTTGTTTTTAAATAAAAGTGGACTATAGAATCTTTTTCATCCTTTCTATCTACAAGATAACTCAAAGTCTAAGACGCACAAGTAAAACGTACAGATAGGCTTGAATAAGCAGTCAAATAATTCATAATTTTAATATTTCTGCCCATTCCAAACCATCGGGCAATTCACTAGACGTAAATTCTAAATGTATCATTCGACGTCTTTTAACAGTTGGAGGAACTGAAAAATTGGTCAACAATAAAGCATTCATAAGCAAAACGCTACCGCTATATAAATCAGGCACATAAGAATTGCTGTTGTTACTCAACAAATCTATTTCTTCTCTTGTAAATCGTTTCTTATGAGAGCCAGGTAAAACCAGTTGTTGCCCATTTCCTTCTTGCGTATCGTCTAAGTGAATTCGAATGCAAAAAACGTTTCTTACCATTTCATCGGGAAGCGTTTCAGCACTTGTATTCGAGTCCTTAGACAGCACTGCTAGGCGTTCTATTTGATGCCAATTTTGATAATGCGTTTCGGTAGGTGCATTGTTAAAAAAGACCGCCTTTACCAAAAAAGCATTGGGATCAATATGCTGAATTAATCGAGTTAAATTGCGATTCAAGAGTATTTGAACCAAGGCAGGTTGATCCACTAATAATTGACGAACAACACCGTCTTCATTTTTCAGGCGTTCACCTATTTTTTTGTGCAAGGTATTGCCCAACAATCTAATTTCTCGACGGCTGTACAGATGATTCAAGACCGTCAGCCCTTTGTGTTTTAATTTTTGTCCAGCAGCACGCAAACCTCGTTCTGTAATTTCAGTATTGTACAAATCAATATTTGCGTTGATGCGTTCCTTTATTTTTCGTCGAAGTCTATCGGGCGCCAAAACCTTTATCCCTTCTCCAAAACCTAGAATTGCTTTTTCCAATTCAAAATTATGCTGCACCTGCAAGGCGATTGTAATGCCATAATGATCTTTCTCTATCAACTCCTGAGAATGATGCAAAGGCTTAGTCAAGACATAAGGTGCATGTTGATAATTAACATACAAACGCACGGTTTCTACCTTCGCTTTTGGGCTAACAGAAACACCAATGGCATCTTTAAAATACGTTTCTGCCTCAAAGTCTTCTGCTTCTTGAAACCACAATTCACTGGCTTCAACGCCCTCTATTCTATCCAAGGCTAGATTCATAATGCCAGCAGCTCCTTCTTTAATGCCAATCAAAAACCAACGATTTCGAAACTCTTTGAGCAAATAGGGATGAAAGGCAAAGCTATTTGCAGTCCTCGCTTTAAAGGATTGATAAGTGATTTTTAACACCTCTTTTTTAATAATCGCTTGATACAAAACATCTAAATATTCCAAACCTTTGAGGTTGTCATTTTTCTCAAAATCAATGACGGGCTTGGTCTGTGTTTTTTGAGAATAAATATGATCCTCCAACTTTTGAACCATCCCATCTAATTCTTTGAAATGAGAAAAGCCTTTAAATTGCTTCATAAAGGCAACGGCATCCGTCAATTTATTCAAATCTTGGTCGGTCAAAGGAATATTGGTGATACTATAGTTTGGGTCTTCATACGTATAATACCGCTTGTCTACAACAACAATCGGAGCCTCATAGCCTAATTTATCACTACGCATGACTTGAATATCTGCTTGTATGGTTCGTTTACTAACGCCTTTGTCAATGCCTTCGTATTCATACAAAGCATCTGAGCAAGCTTCAATCAAGTCGTTCAAGGTCCATTTTCGATAGCGATTTTGGAGGCATTTGTCAATTGTTTTGTAACGAACTAAGGCATTTCTATTAACTGGCATGTTTTGTTTTATTTTTTTTAGAATTGTTTTTTATTTTTAATTCAACAAAAAACAAAACCTAATCTACTTATTATCAACTTACTAAATTAACAAAAAAGCATAAACAGGATTTATTGCAAAATAAAAATAAGCATAATTATTCACTACGCAAAAAGATTGCGCACTCGTGTTCCACCTTTGTATCATCAACAACGAATACGAAGAGAGAACAAATAGAATTAGATAGACTAAATTCGTTTTTGCCCCTGCTCAAATGGAGCGGGGCGCATTTCCAAAAAAATAAAAATTATACTTTTTGAATTAAA
>CALDEP010000205.1 GCA_937942475.1 uncultured Aureispira sp. | reverse complement strand
CGCAAAATTTTTGGAACGATTGTGAATTGTGCAGCAGCGAATGTGGCTTTGATTCCATCTAGTTCCTATGGTTTTAGTAGCGTTTTGAAGAACGTTCTACCGAAGAAAAATGGGACGGCAATTGTTTTGGAAGAAGAATTTCCGAGTGGCTATTTTGCAGCCAAACAATGGTGTGCCGAACATCAAAATAAATTGGTCGTTGTAAAGCCAGCAACTAATTTGAAGCGTTTGGGAGAAGATTGGAACAGCAAAATATTAGAAGCAATTGATGAAAATACCAGCTTGGTCTTAATTTCTGCCATTCATTGGATGACGGGTTTAAAGTATGATTTGGCAGCCATTGGGGCTAAATGTGCGGCTGTTGGCGCTTATTTTATAGTAGATGGAAGCCAAGCAGTTGGCGCTTTGCCGATAGATGTTGAAGCCTTGAAAATTGATGCCTTGATTAGTGCGGGGTACAAATGGTTGTTTGGGTCCTACTCTTTGGGGATTGCTTATATTGGAGATAAATTCAAGGAAGGAACGCCCTTAGAAGAGTCTTGGATGAATAGAACCAATGCTAGAGATTTTAGCAGTTTAACAGAATATGAGCCCAATTATCAAGCCCATGCAGGACGTTACAATGTTGGCGAAACGAGTAATTTTATCTTGATGCCAATTCTGAAAACAGGCTTAACGCAGGTAAGTGCCTGGGAAGTACCCAAGATTCAAGCCCATGCAAAGGACTTAATTCAACCCCTTCTTACTTATCTTAGAAGTATAGGAAGTGTGTTTGAAAAAGAAGCCTATTTCTCCAATCATTTATTTGCATTGCCCTTGCCCGAACAAGTTTCCCTAGATCAACTTCAAGTAAATTTAACGAATAACAAGGTGGTCATGTCTAGCCGAGGAAAATACCTTCGAGTGTCAGTGAATGTATTTAACGACTCCAAAGATATCGCACAATTGATACACGCAATAGAAGCCTCTGTAGGATAAACGTATGAAAGCTTCTAAATGGATTTTACCAATCATTGTAATTGCTCAATTTTGCTGCACCTCTTTATGGTTTGCAGTCAATGCTGTGATGCTTGATTTAGGCATTAATTTCCATTTGGAAAGCACTGCTTTAGAGCAATTGACTTCTGCCATTCAGTTTGGGTTTATTATTGGAACCTTGACTTTTGCTATCTTGACGATTGCAGATCGTTTTTCTCCCTCCAAAGTGTTTTGTTTTAGTGCCTTGTCAGGTGCTTTTTTAAATGCCTTGATGTTATTAGAAGCAAATACCTTAGTGAGTTTGTTGTTCCTTCGATTCTTGACAGGGTTTTTCTTAGCAGGAATTTATCCTATTGGGATGAAAATTGCCGCAGATTATTATGAAAAAGGCTTAGGGAAATCGCTTGGTTTTTTAGTAGGAGCTTTGGTTTTGGGAACGGCTTTTCCACACTTTCTAAAAGGCTTTGATGGGATTCTATCTTGGGAAACACTTGTGTTAACAACTTCCTGTTTAGCCCTATTTGGTGGGGGATTGATGTTCCTCTTTGTTCCAAATGGACCTTATCGAAAAGCAAGTCAATCTTTAGATTTTGGCGCTGTTTTTAAGATTTTTAAAGTACGAGATTTTCGAATAGCAGCGATTGGCTATTTTGGGCATATGTGGGAATTGTATACCTTTTGGTTGTTGGTTCCATTGATTTTAGACAACTATTTTATGACAGAACAGCCTATTTTAGGGATTAATCTGAATGGCTGGGCTTTTATTATCATAGGAATAGGAAGCCTTGGCTGTATCTTGGGCGCTTATTTATCCACTTATTTAGGCGTGAAAAAGACAGCAACTTTAGCCTTAACGCTCTCTTTTTTGTGCTGTGGTCTTGCTCCTTTTGTTTTTGAATTTGCCTCGCCCTTGTTTTTTATCCTTTTTCTAATGTTTTGGGGGATGGTAGTCATCGCAGATTCGCCTTTATTTTCTACCTTGGTGGCAAGTAGTGCGGCAAGTGCTACCAAAGGAACTGCTTTGACGATTGTGAATTGTATTGGTTTTTCAATTACTATTATAAGCATACAATTAGTTACTATGATACGAACACAAACGAACAGCAATTATATCTATTGGTTATTAGCAATAGGTCCTCTAATTGGTTTGTTGTTTATTTGTAAAAATAAAAAGAACACAGATGAAAAAAATCTATAGTTTCAAAGGGTTTTATAAATTATTATCTATTGTTTCATTGATTATAATGTTGATTGCAACTATTCTGAATGCCTATCTGGGCGACCCTATAACGATTGTATTGTTAGTCGCTACAGGAATTACATTTCTACAATACAGAAGACATTCGAGCCCATATATCGAAATAGAAAATCAGTTAATGGAAATACGCTATACTTGGGTTCGATCGTTTAAAGTTGATATAAAGGAAGTTGTAGCAATAGAAAGTGGTAATACGCAAATCATGTTAGAGTTGGACTCTGGAAAGAAAATAGGCATTTATCTAGGTTATTTAACTCCTGAAGATAAAAAAAGAGCCTTGGAAGATATTCCTGCTTTAGTGAATGATTTATCCCAACATTTGACGGCATAAGTACAGTGTAACAAAAGTTATAAATAATAAAATACAGCTGCTCTTGTAGTGTAAGCCTGCTTCGTACCTCGCAGAGACAGCCCTAGTTTAAAGACTGGTTGTCCCTGCGAGGTACGAAGCAGGCTTACCGAGTATTTACTTCATCGCTTATTCTATTAAAAATTTATGTTACACTGTACTTACGACCTATACTGTCTAATAGAAAAGTGGTTTAAATATTACCACACGATTGGTCAAAGAACGATTAATTTTTGTAAGCCAATTCACACCTCCCCAACAAGTTCTAAGAACTTTTTTCTGTTTTTCGTTTAAGAAACAAACGAACTATAATTAGGAGTATAAAAATGGGAAATAGGACTAAAAATAGAGTGCTAAACGAAAAAAAATCTTCTTGTTTTAACTCCAACGGTTCAGAATTTCCTAATTGAATAAATGCTGCCCAAAGTGCTGGATGGGAAGAAATACCGTTTGTGTTTTTTAGGTAGTATAATTTAGCGGCTCGCAATGCTTCACTTTTATGCTTGCCATTTAATAACTCGATATAAAAATTTTCCATAATTTTGGAAGTAGAGTAGTCATTGACTTGCCACAAACTGACGACCAAACTAGGAACGCCTGCATGCATAAAAGAACGTGCTAAAGACATAATTCCTTCTCCTCGTTCAAATTTCCCATAACCTGTTTCACAAGCACTTAAAACGACCAGTTGAGCATTCAAGGATAAATTACTAATCTCAGAAGCGTGCAGAAAATTGTCTTCTACTGTGCTGCCATTTTCAGTAAATGCTAAAGAAGAAGCAATTGGATTTTTTTGATTTAAGATTCCATGCATGGCTAAATGGATGATGCTGTGATTAGAAAGTTTAGCTTTAAAAAGTTCTTCGGAAGCATCATTTTCATATAAAAAAGTACCCAAAGCAATTTTCTCTAAGGCTTTAACTTCGCTTACGGCTGCAGGCAAAGGAACTAAATGTTGTCGAATGAATTGGTCTTCTTCTGTTCGATTCTTCTGAGTAAGATGCGCCTTGTTATACTCTGCCGCAACCGCTAATAAATGCATCTCTTTTGGCAAAGAATTATATTGGGTTTTATTTTGTAAAAGCAAGGTTCCAGAGTAGGAATATTGAATGTCATACTCTTTGAGTAAATAGTCTTTATTCTTATAATCAAGTGTTGTTTTAGGATTGTAAGTACTAGTAAAAACTCCAAAAGGAAGATGCCCCAACAAATGATCAGGAATAATAATCAACCGCTTATTATTTTGTTGATTTAAGGCAGGCAATACAAATGAAGTATAAAATTTGTGTGAAAGCTTATCGTAAAGTGCTGCGGCTTTCATTGGAGCTTTCTGGACGAATTTTAAATCAGTCAAAACCTTTCGGAAATCGCGAATGTCTTGGGTATAATTACTATCCAGTTGGATACTTTGAAGGTTTGCTGTTTCTTTGTTAATAGACCAAATGTAGGCCTTAGGATATTGAATGTAATAAGAAATTAAAGTAGTGTTTTTGTCTAAAATACGATCCTGCAAATCCTTTATCGAAGCTATGTTTAATTTATATTTTATTTGATAATACTGTGGATAATCTTGTTCTAAGTTACGAACTAATTTTTCTTTTGCTCTTTTTAGTGCAAACAGTTCTTCTTGTAAATTAGAATAATAAACATTAGATTTTTTTACGGTCAGTAGTTTCTTTTCTAGTTTACTAATGTCCTTTTTTAGTTGATTCTCTTTCAAAACAAGGCTGTCGGGAACACCACCAAAGTTAAGCGCTTTTTGAGAACTTAAAGCACTTGTTAAAACGGCATCTTTACTGCGTTCCGCCAATTGAAAAGCATCTTCTATGTATTTTTTTTCTTTGGTAATTTGATATAATTCCTCTGCATACTGAACCCCTAATTTAAAGGGCATGAAATCAATATTCAGTAAAGCTACTTTGTCTTTGTCGCTTAATTCATCTTTGATTTTATCTAACAACTCTATTTGAGCAAGAATAGTTTGATGCGCTTGTTTGAGGTAATCAAGTTGCTTCTTTTCTTTGTATAATTCATAGAGTATTTGAGAGCGATTGTTTAGGTTGCCAATGGCATTAATGGGATCAAGGATCGTGTGTTTTTTAATAAGAGGAACTAAATCAATGACATAATCAGTCCCTTCATAATCTTTTGTATTGGCATTAAAACTTTGCTGTGTGGCTTCAAGGGCATCTTGATTGCGCTCCATCAGATCTAGTAGAATGACAAGATTTGCATAAGCTAGTGCAAGATCAGGATTGTGTGTACCATAGATAACTTTTTTGATACTAATGTTTTTTCTAAAATAAGTCTCTGCCGTTTCCAAGTCGCCAACTTGTGCATATGAAATGGCTAAATTGCTATAAGCAACAGATGCCAATGTACTATTAGGACCATGTTCTTTGACCGTAGCAACTACATATTGACGATAAAATTCTAGCCCTTTTTTTACTTGCTTAATTTTTATATAATAAGCACCTAAATTACTTAATAAGGATATTTCTAGACGTTTGCTTTGACTGCTAATATCTTTTTTGGTGATCGCCAGAGCTTTGTTAATGCACTTTATTTGTTCTTCGTACTTACTTGATGCAGCATATGCCATGGAAAAAGCACGATACAAACTTGCAAAATCAAGGGCTGTTATTTGTGGCGTTTTTTTATAAATAGAAAGCGTCTTGTTGAAATACTCTAAGGCTTGGTTTGGTTGCCCTTTTTGAATGTATAGAATGCCCAGTTTTTGATAGTTCTTACCCAATTCTATCTGCTGCTCTAAACCACCCGAACTATAAATAATGGCTAATACTTCAGCTTGCTGAATGGCTTTTTTGTATTGATTTGTTTGTTCATAAATAGAGCGAGCCGCCCAATGTGTCAGGCTTGAATAGCGAGTGGAATCAGGATGTACTTTTGCAATTTTTAATGCCTTTTCAACTAGAATTATTGCTTCGTCATAATTTTCCTCTACACCATCTAAATAAGATTGAACCGTGTAGTAAGTTTGTAATTCTACACTAGATTTGCCTAAAAAATGTAAATGGTTTTGTTTGAATAATTTTAAAGAAGATTTTGCTTGCTTTAAATCTTTTTCCTTTATTAAGTTGTGAATTTGAATTAACTGATCGAGTAAAGGTTGCGCTTTTTGTGCAAAGAGCGTCAGACTTGTTGAAAATAAAAAAAGTACTAGAAGGTATTTCATATAATCTATATTCTTTTGTCGTAAATTAGAGCCTATTTCAAGACACATACTCTAAAGTACCAACTGTATTTCCAGTATCCAAATATATTTCTATATGAAATTAGTAATCGACCAAATGCACCAACAGTTAGAAGTGCCGACTTATCCTAAGCGCATTATTTCTTTAGTGCCCTCGCAAACGGAGTTGTTGCATTATTGGGGCTTGGGAGATCGTGTGGTTGGGCTTACAAAATTTTGTGTGCATCCTAAAGAATGGTATAAAAGCAAGCAAAGAATAGGCGGAACTAAAACAGTCGATTTAGAAAAAGTTAGAGCTTTAAAACCCGATTTGATTATTGGTAATAAAGAAGAAAACACCCAGTCAGATATCGAAACTTTGCAAAAAGAATACCCTGTTTGGATGAGCGATATGCAAGAGTTAGAGGAAGTCTGGGAAATGATGTCTGCCTTAGGGGAGCTTTTAAATGTTGAAAAAGAGAGCAAAACGCTAATAAATCACTTAAAAGAAGATTTTGCGCTGTTGAAAACAGCTCCTAAGAAATCTTTGCGAACGGCTTATTTTATTTGGCAAAACCCATTTATGGTTGCAGGTTCCAATACATTCATTGATGCCTTGTTGAGGGCGGCTCATTTTGAGAATGTTTTTGCACAAGAACCCCGTTATCCTGCGGTTACAATACCACAAATACAGGCTAAAAATCCTGAGTTGATTTTATTATCATCAGAGCCTTATCCTTTTAAAGAAAAACACGTACAGCTATTTCAAGAAATGTGTCCTAATGCAAAAATAGAAGTTGTAGATGGCGAATTGTTTTCTTGGTATGGCTCTCGTTTGTTGCATACTACAAATTATATTAAAAAATTACATCAAAAATTAGGTGTAGAAAACTGATATTGTATTTTTGCCTTAGAAAACCCTTAAACCCTTAAAACTATGCTAGGAATACTCTTTCTTTATTTTATTGGAAAACAATTTTACGACTTAGCTAAAAAATACAACAAAAGTGAATGGGGCTATTCCCTTTTAGGCATTATCATGTACTATGTAGGGACTTTTTTAGGTGGAATAGTTATTGGTTTAACTAGTTATTACTTTGATTTCAGTCTCGAAGGTATCAGTGATTTAATGTTTGGTTTTATGGCAATTCCTTTTGGTTTATTGATGACTTGGTTGACGTATTTATTGTTGAAGAAAAATTTCACAAATAGTCCTTCCTCTATTAATGTTTTAGATGATACTATTTTGGATGAAGAATTGTAATTCTTATGGTTCTTATTATAAAAAAAGCACCTAGAATAATTCTTATCAGATTATAAAAACTAAAAAAGAAACAACAAACTTGACACCACAAGAAGCACTCAAAGAATACTGGGGCTATGATAGTTTTCGCCCCTTGCAATTAGATATTATTCAATCCGTATTGGATGGGAATGATACGCTTGCTTTGTTGCCAACAGGAGGAGGAAAGTCCATTTGTTTTCAAGTGCCAGCACTTTGTTTGGACGGAATTTGTATCGTTATCTCTCCTTTGATTGCTTTGATGAAAGATCAAGTAAAAAACTTGAGAGGGCGAGGCATTCGAGCCTATGCCATTTATTCAGGAATGAATCATTCCGAAATTGATCGAATTTTGGACAACTGTGTTCATGGTGGCGCTCAGTTTTTATATTTGTCTCCAGAGCGTTTGACTTCAGATTTAGCGATTGAACGCATCAAAAGAATGAAAGTGACTTTGATTGCAATAGACGAGGCGCATTGTATTTCACAATGGGGTTATGATTTTAGACCTTCCTATTTGAATATTGCAGAAATTAGAGAATTGTTGCCGAAAGTGCCTTTAATTGCACTGACTGCTACAGCAACAGAGCCAGTGGTTAAGGACATTCAAGAAAAGCTACTGTTTGGTAAAAAGGCACAGGTTTTTCAAAAGAGTTTTGCCCGTACCAACTTATCTTATATCGTGCTTTACGAAGAGAATAAGCGGAACAAAATGTTGGAAATTCTCAAACAAATTCCAGGTGCTGGGATTGTCTATGTTCAGAATCGAAGAGAAACCCAAGAAGTCGCTTATTTCTTGAAGAAAAATGGCATCTCGGCAGAATATTATCACGCAGGAAGAAATGGTGATACTCGTGAAAAGGTACAAGATGATTGGATTGCAAACAAGACTAGAATCATTGTTGCGACGAATGCTTTTGGAATGGGAATTGACAAACCAGATGTTCGTATCGTCGTGCATTTGACTTTGCCAGATAGTTTGGAAGCCTACTTTCAAGAGGCAGGACGTGCTGGTCGAGACGAGGAAAAAGCCTATGGGATTTTATTGTACAATCAATCCGATCGAATTAAGCAAGAACGCTATTTCAAGCAAGCTTTTCCTACGGTAAAAGAAATTAGGCGTGTCTACCAAGCCTTAGGCTCTTATTATCAATTGGCAGTTGGGGCTGGTTTGGGACAAACATTTGATTTGGATGTGCCTGATTTTGCCAAAAGATTTAACTTAAATCCAGTAGAAACCTTGCATGCACTAAAAGTGCTGATGAAAGAAGAGTATTTGGATTTGACAGAAAATGTCTTTTTTCCTTCTACTTTGCATGTAATTGTGAAGAAGGAAGAAATGTACGATTATATGTTGCGTAATAATAAGCTGCAACGATTGGTGCATATTATTTTGCGTTCTTCACAAGGCGCCTTTAATCATGATGTAAATATTAAGGAGGGACAATTGGCAAGTTCGCTTCGAGTGCCACACAAGGAATTGGTTTTTATGCTCGAAAAATTGCACAAGGATGCCATTATCGAATACAAACCTCAAAAAGATGCGCCACAATTGACCTTTTTGATGGAGCGTTTGCCTGAAAACGATTTGATGATTGACCAGCAACGCTATCAATTTCTAAAAGAACGTCAAAAGAAACGCTTAGAAAGTACCTTGTATTATGCAGAAACCTTGCAATGCAGAAATCAACTTTTATTAGCTTATTTTGACGAAAAAGGAGCCGCTAAATGTGGTCATTGTGATGTTTGTCTTGGGCGACACGATCAGTATGTAAAACACCACGAGTATTATCAAATCAAAACAAAATTAGAATATCTACTCAAAAAACAGCCTTTGGAATTACGCCCTTTAGTAGATTCTTTTCCTGGTGAGATGAATGAGAAGGTCTTGAAAGCCATTGAACACTTAATGGACAATTATATGATTGTTCGAACGGGAAATAATCAGTTGCGTTGGAATTAAAATAGAAAAACCATAAATCCTACCAGCCTACTTATTAAATGTTGAATGCTAAATGCTGAATTTTTAATGTTTTTTATGCTATAGAGCATTCATCATTAAAAATTCAACATTCAACATTCTTGTGAAGCCTTTATTCGCCTTTTTTATTTATCAGACCTAATTTTAGTCCTTGATTCGCATCAGTATTAAATAACTGATGTTACGCAAGAACTTTTTTTATGTTGCTATTAAAATTCGTCCTTGCTTATTTAAGCACTGATTTAATGTTGAATTCTTAATGCTAAATTTTTAATGTTTGCT
>CALDEP010000204.1 GCA_937942475.1 uncultured Aureispira sp. | reverse complement strand
AACCTAGCATTTATCTCCATTTCTTATCATTCCCTCTATTATTTTACGCATAATAAACCATGACAAAAATATCCCTCAATAATCAATTATTGAGGGCTTTCTTCTAAGCTAAAATAATAAGCTGTTCAAGGACACACAAATTCTCATTAATAGTCTCTGAGTATTCTTTCGTCCAGTCATTCTTTGCTGCTTCCTACTACAATAAACGTTGGATCATAAGTAAAAAACTCAGCTAGATGATTTGATATTATTTCTAAGTATAGTTTTTCAAATGATTAGCCTACAAAATGCTTAAAAGTTACAATAAAGCATCTTCAAAATTATCAAAGAGCCTTCCCTAAATCCAAAGGTGGTCAAATAGGTGGTCTAATGAGTGGTCAGATAGGTGGTCAAAACAAAAAAAAGGCATCAAACATTGATAAATCAATATTTGATGCCTAATAAAAAGCTGTCCAAACGACTGGATTCGAACCAGTGACCCCTACCCTGTCAAGGTAGTGCTCTAAACCAACTGAGCTACGCTCGGAATTTTGCAGTGCCTAAAGATAGTAACATTTTTTCTATCCCCAAAATTCCTTGAAAAAGCTTTTAAAAAAATTTGCACGATGCCTGCTATATTCCCCAATAGAGCATTACAATCATTCAAAGCCAATAAAGAAGGTATTGCAATTGTGCTAAGAATAGCTTATTATGGTCGTTTTAAACAAAAAACAGAACAAATGCATCAATTTTTTACTACCCTAATGCTATTATTGATTTTCGTTGCAGGAGCATCGGGACAGACCACCAAGCGAGCTTTTTTTATTGGAAATAGCTATACCTATTACAATAACATGCCTGGAATCATCAACAGCTTGGCAAATGCGAATGGAGATACTTTAATTCATGCTTCGAGTACGCCAGGAGGAGCGCAATTAGTACAACAAGTAACAAATAGCAATACCTTAAATGGTATTCGACAAGGAAACTGGGATTTTGTGGTCATTCAAGAGCAGAGTCAAAAACCATCCTTTTCCCCCACTCAAGTGGCAGCAGATGTTTTGCCTTTTGCTACTCAACTGAACGATAGTATTGTAGCCAATAATGCTTGTGCAGAAACGGTCTTTTTTATGACTTGGGGACGCAAAAATGGCGATCAGACCAATTGTGCTAGTTATCCTCCAATTTGTACGTATGCAGGGATGCAAGCTCGATTGAGAAGCAGTTATTTGTTGATGGCAGATCAAAACCAAGCAATTTGCTCGCCTGTTGGGGCGGCTTGGCAGGTGGTTCGAGACAGCTTTCCATTGATAGAGTTGTACAATGCAGACCAAAGTCACCCTTCTTATGCGGGTTCTTATTTGGCGGCTTGTACGTTTTATGCCAGTTTATTCCAAAAAAGTCCTGTTGGGCTGAGTTTCTATGGAAGCCTCTCTGCTGCGGATGCTCAAGCTTTGCAAAGTATTGCTGCAATGGTGGTTTTGGATAGTTTGCCAAATTGGTCTATTGGGGCTTATGATGCTCAGGCTAATTTTATGGCAACGGTTAATCTAGCTTCGGTTACCTTTACCAACAACAGTAGTTATTCTAACAATTATCAGTGGGATTTTGGAGACGGGGCTACTTCTGTTTTAGACAATCCTCAACATAGTTATAGTACTCCAGGTACTTATTCAGTTTCCTTAATTGCTAGTGATGGCTGTGGTAATTTTGACACAACTGCTCAAAATATTGTCGTTACTACAGTAACTAATTTGGATAATTTAGAAAAAATAGAAAAAAACATTAGCATTTATCCAAATCCTACAAAAGACTACATAACAATTGATTACGACCAACCAATAGAAGAAGTTCGTATAATAAATTTACTTGGAATGGAAGTATTTTCTCAAAAAAATATGAAAACTGGAAAAAATGTTATACATTTGAATACATACACTAGAGGGGTTTATTATATAGAACTCAAATTAAACTCTAGTCTATCAATTTCGAAAAAACTTGTATTACAATAGGGGTTCATTTAGGGTAGAATGTGGGCAATGGGGAGCCTACCGCTTCTACCCGTTTTTTTTGCCTCCAATAAAAGAAAAGCTCGTTTCAGATTCATCTGAAACGAGCTTTTTGCTTGTGGTGGAACGTGTACCATTAGCCTTGTAAGACGGAATTGAATAAGTCCTGTCCTAATGCAATACTTCGTGTAGAACTCGAAGACTCAGCGTAGCTAAAAACAAAAAATCCACGACCACGAACTCTAAGCAAAGCGAATAAGTAGCAGCGCAGCTAAGTAAAAAATTAATGTTCTTGTATCAAATTATTTTTAATTCTTAATGCTGAATTTTTAATGTTGAATGCTTTACAGCACAACAGACATTAAAAATTCATCATTTAGCATTAAACATTAAAACAGTCCTTAAATAAGTAATCAGGAGTTTAATGCTTAACGAAAAAAAATCTTGCGTAACATGAGATTTTAAGGTAAAACAATTAGCTTTTTTCACTTTTAGATGCTTTCAATTTCATTACAAACAGCGTTTGTAAGATTCTTTTCTGAAACTTCTTTCGATTGAATTTTTTATCAGAAGCACCTAGAAAATAAGATTGTCCTAGAAGCTCAAATGTGCCCGATTTTGCACTCGTTTTCTTCCCTCCTTTTATGATAAATTCTTTTTTTACTTTAATATTTTTGATGGCTTCAAAAAAAGACATTTTAAAGGTATCAAAACCATAGGTTTCATCAATTAACGCTAAGGCTTGAGCAACAACTTCATTGTAAAAATTTACATTCGTAAAACCAGACCAATCAGGTTTTCTATAAAAAACATCCACATCAATCGCCTTATGTACCAAAACCCAAATCGCTTTTTCCTTTTGATCCATTTTTAGATAAAAATCACTTTTCCATAAAGCAATTGAAACCGCTCGCTTTTCAAAAGAGGTAGCACTAAAAGTTTCATAGCGATATTTAGACTCTGCAAGGTTTAAATATTCAAGCCCCTCTTCAAACTTTTCTTCTTTGTAAAGGATTCTAGCCATTTGCATACAGGCATTATGATCATAATTTGCATAAGGCTCCATGATATCTGACCCTTGATCGAAATTATTAAGTTCTGTTTCCAGAATTTTCTTTGTCCATTTTTTAGCCGCTTCATAGTCTTCAAGGCGTTCATATCCAATAGGGAGATTGTTCAAACTATTTTTGAAACAAGATAAACTGTCGGGGTAGTTTTCAACAATATCTTCCCAAAGTAAAATAGCAGCAGCTAAGTCTTCCGCCTCAACATGATCAATGCTAAGGCTAAATAAGGAATCACAGATCTCTTCTGTCTCTGTTTGAGCAAGTGTTATTGTAGGTAAGATTATCAATATAAAAAAAAGAAATTTCATGTGTTCTAGGTTTTAAGATGAATAAAATTGTATTTAGAGTATTAATGCGAATCAAGGGCTAAAACATCAATAAATCGTACATTTAAAACAGGGTTATCTCATTTTAAAAGCCTACTTTTTAAATGTTGAATGCTAAATGCTGAATTTTTAATGTTTTTTATGCCAAAAAGCATTCAGCATTAAAAATTCAACATTAAACATTCTTGTGAGCCTTTATTCCCCTTGTTTATTTATCAGACCTATATTTTAGCTCTTGATTCGCATTATTAATGGTTATTATCATAAAAGGTAACGTTTTTTTATAAAATTTGATGCCTCAAAATCTTAATAAATTTCTTTACTCCCAACACGTTTTCGACGCCAAAAAACTACAGAACCCAACAGCAAAACCAACAAACCACCACCAATCCACCAAAACCAAGCATGACCAGCATCCTTCCCCTTAGGACTTGGCAGAGGCGCTTCATCTCCAATTTGAATGAAAGCAGACCACAAAAAAGGATGCGCTACACGATCTGTAGAACTTTGAACAAAGTCGTATTTAGCCTGTTGCAAAGCCATGTCCTTGGGCATTCCCTTTTTTAAATTGGTATACAAACGACGCATAATTTCTGCCGTTGCATGATCGTTCACACTCCACAAAGAAGTAATCAAACTCTTTGCCCCAGCATAAGAAAAACCCCTTGCAAGAGAAGCAATTCCCTCACTTTCGTACAACTCTCCGATTCCCGTTTCACAGGCACTCAAGACCACCAAACTTGCCGTTAAGTGCATGTTGTACAAATCTCGGACGTACAACAATTCATTATCATTAGAATCAGGCACTTCAGAAAAGGCTAAAAACGAGTTTTCTGAATTTTGGGTATTCATCACACCATGCGTTGCAATGTGTACAATGCAATAATCTTCGCAATTCTCTTGAAAATTTGCCTTTGTTGCCGTTTCTCCATCAAACACTTCTCCCATCATCCCCACCAAATCAAAAATTTCATTCACTTCCTTTTCGCTGTGTACCAATGGCGCAAAACTGTATTTCCCTTCAAGTCGTACCCCTTCCTTAAATTCGGGCGCAAAACCCAAAAAGATCTTATCAGGAACGTGTTCCTTCTGTTGCATTTCATGCAATAAAGTGGCAGAATAGCAATAAGCAAGGGCATAATCATTGAGCAAATAAGGCATTGTTCTAAATTTTTCTCCTTCTGTGGGGGCTGTTAACAAAGCCTCAAAAGGTAAAAACCCTAAATTTCCAGCTAAAATAATCATTAAGCGGCGCTCCTTTTGCCCTTCCAAAATAGGCGCTAAAATACCTTGATACAATTCATAGCCCAAGCTTTGATATTGTGCCGTATAAGATTTTTTCAAGGAATCAGAACGCTCGTTATTATTCAAATAATAACCATAAATACCTTCTCTAAAAGCTTTGATTTTTTGAGTTAAGTTAAAATCTAGGGGCAATTCCAATACCTCATAGCTGCTTTTGTTGATTTTGAAAGCAATCAATTCATCTGAACCAATAAAATACTCAATCAACAGTTGATCTTTCGCCAAGCGCTCTTGCACTTCGGGCACGGTTGTTACGGTCAAATCAAACTTCAATTTATAATAAGCAGGATATTGTTTTCTCAAGTCGGTCAAGAAATCTTCATACGCTCGTTTTTTTTCTAATAATTCTTTTTCCTTCGTTCTTAGTTCATTTTTATACGCTTCAGACCTTCGTTTATAGCGTTTTAAAGTATACAGTTGATTTTCCAAAGTAGCCACAGCTTCTTCCAAGCGTTCCTCTTTTTCAATCTTTTCAACAGGCACCCCTGACACCTTCTTCGCTTTTATCTTTTTAAAGGCTTCTAATAACAACAAACTTTTACTGCGTTCAGATAGAATAAAGGCTTCTAGTTGATAATTTTCATCTCCTGTTTTCTCGTATAATTTCAAGCAGCTTTTGATCGCTTTTTCATAGAAATCTAAGGCACGATCCGACCACAACAAACGAGCACTTTCGCCCGTATACAAGCGACGCAAACGGGTTACAAAAACATCCATTAATCGGTAATTTTCCAAGGCTTTTTTTAAGGCGGTTTCCTTGTTATTACTATCAAAATAAATAGCACCTCGCTGTGCCAATAGTTGCGCTGCCAAACCTAAAGAAGTCGATTGATTCAATTCTTCAATACTTGGTAAACCACCTTTTTTTTCATTTTTCCAAGTTGGTAACAACGATTTAATCGCAAAACGATTGTATTCTAAAGCTTCCTTATATCGTTTGTATTCGATGTAATAATTCGCTAAATCATGATAAAACGTACTCCACGACACACTCTGTTCAATAATTTCCATTTTCCCCATCTCGATGGCTGCTAACATCTGATCTCCTGCCAAGCCAGAATTACCAAGCTTTTCCTCTACTTTTCCCAAATACAAATGCTGTTGTGCCAGTAAACTTGGTTCTTGAATTTTTATGAGGCTACTATACTTCAAAGCCTTCTCAAAAAACAACTTTGCTTTTGGGTAATCTTCCTTAGCATAAGCCGTATAACCAACTCCCATCAAGGTATTTAAGTAGATGACACGAGTTGTACTATCTTGTTTTAATTTATGATTGTTCTCAAAAAGCTTGATCGCTTTCAAAAAGACAAACTGAGCCGCAAAGTGTTGTTCTAACTCGTTTAGAATTTTTCCTTTTTCGTGATAAGCCAATAATAGATCGGCTATAGGATAATTTTTCTCTGTTTCCGCCCAGGCAATCGGCACCTCCAGACGCTCCAAACCACGGCTGTAGTTGCCAATAGAATGATAAGCAACACCTAGTTTTATACTCAATGGAAACCAAGCATTTACGTCCTTCTGTATCGACTTTCTTAGTAATAATTCTTCTCCCAAAGCAGCAGCACGATTGTAGGCTCCTAGATTGTATGCCAAGGAGAAATCTGTCATAGTTGTGCGTTGAGCCCTTGTGGAAACACTCCATAATAGCAGTAAGGTCAAGAAGGATACTTTTTGAATAAGGTGCATAGTTGATTGATTTAATCTTAATTCCAATTATTGGATACTCTAATATAATACCTTAACTTTATATCTATTGTCTGTAAAGCGACACATTAGTATTAATTATTCATTAAAATTTCATCCATGAACGCTTCTTTCTTCTATAGCTTTTTGCTTTTGCTGCTTCCTTTTTGTTCTATCGCTCAAAATGTAGGTATTGGAACGGCTTCTCCAGATCATAAATTAGTGGTAGAAGGCGATCGTATCAAACTACAAAATCCAGAAGGAACAAAATTTCTTCATGTTCGTACCGATGGAAGTGAAATTGATATTACAACAGTAGGAAGTGATTTTTGGATTACAGCCGCAAAAGACAAGCACATTATCTTAAATCCAAATCATTTTTCTATTGGTAATGTTGGAATTGGCACCTACAACCCAACAGAAAAACTAGATGTGGCGGGTGGCGCTCGCATTCAATCGCTACAAGGAAATGGCAACAGAATCATATATACCACTTCTACTGGAATTTTGGCCGCAAGTACGATCAATATTTCTGAGTTGGCAGATAGTAATCAAACGCTTCAAAATCAAGTAGCAGCACAAGCTGTTTTGATTGATAACTTACTAGAACGTTTGAAAAAATTGGAAGCATTGCTTGAAGAGTAAACGCAACTATTGTATCGTTTTTTAAAATTGACATTAAGAGCGAGAAGAATCTACTTCATGTCTAAAAAATGATACTGATGACAAATTCCACGACTACTTTTTCTAAAAAAGTACTTTTCACTTTTGTATTGCTATTCCATACGGCTTTTCTTTTCGCAACAGATCAAATTCCCGATTTAATCATTTGCAATGGAACTACGCTTTATATTTCAGGAACATTCGACGAAGAATTTCCTTTATATCCCCTATTGCAAGATGAAAAATACAATTGCAAAATGGAAAAATATGACAACAACACCTTAAAACTAAGTGCCTGTCATTCAACAGGTTTTTATAGAGGGTATCAAGCAATATGGGAACTATACAATGGGGTTGTTTATCTAAAGGCAGTACTTGATTGTTGTACTAAAGAGCCGCTATTTGAATTAGAAACAATATTTGGAAAAGATATTGTAACAGAAAGAGGCGTTCAAGCTTTTTGGCTGAATGATTCCTTGAGTATCTGTTCTAGACCAATTTCTGTGTTCACTCTTTTTGAGGATATAAAAATGATTGGACTAAAGTTAAAATATGGTCGAATACAAAAAAAGAAATAAGCTCTAGTTTATCAATACTAGAACTTATTCCTTTACATTTTATACTATAGTTTTCAGATTAACTTACGACGGTGGTGCCGTCATTTTTTTCAACTCTTCTAAAGCGGCAACGCCACCCATTTTTTTCATCTCAAAACGATGTTTTTTAGCGGCTTTAATTTTTGCTATATCTAATTTTTTGAAATCTTCATTTTCAAAAATAGCAATTTCATTATTCGGCAACACAGCGACTAGTTTGTTATAATAATCAGTATTAAAACTAAACTTATCAAAGGTCTCTTTTGTGTACTCAATCACTGCATTTTTCTCTGCTCCAGTTATCAAAAATACAGCAATATCATTGTATTCTGTACTTAGATTAAATTCAGCCTCACAGCGCACCATCGTTTCGCTTTCATCTTTGTAAAAACGATCCCAATTATAAATACCAAAAGATTGCACTTCAAAGCTTCTTTTAAGCTTCATTTCAACATCTTTTCGAGCGAACTCTTCTATCTTTAAGCGTTGCTGTGCTGCTCTATATTCTTCCACAACGCCTTTGGTCGCAGCATCTAAATAAACAAAAGTAGTAAAGGATTTTTTATCTTTATAGAACGTTACTTGATAAATATTTGGATCGTCTGGAAGGACTTCTTTTTTACCTAAGAAGTGTTTTGCTTTATAAGAATATTCAGAATTTTTCAAGACAATATGCTCTTGCAAGGTCTGCCCTATTCCTACAGCATAAGAGTAATTTTTATAGATATTATAATCTACCAACAAGGCTCCTTGCAAATCATATTCCTTATTCACATCACCTGTGATCAAAATCGAAGAGTCACATATAATTAAATGACTTGGATTTGAAATTAATGCATTCACTTCGGTCTCCCAAATTAAAGCTCCAGTCACATCCCAACAAGTAATAAATCCATCCAAGGTGTAAGTGTAGATCAAGGTCTGATCTATATTAAAAAAGGAGTAATAAATAGCACTATTGTTCTCTGTAAAATTCTTAATTACATTTCCTTTGGAATCATACAAAATATTGTCTCCTTCGGGTATAGAAATTAAGATAAAGCGTTCTTCTTGACCATAATTTACAATTTTTGGTCCTTCTACCAGATAGAACATCCCGTCATAGCTTAAAATTTCCTTTCCTGCATAAGTCCTTATTTTTCCCGAATAAGTACCGTCTTCATTTCCGGTAACCACTTCCATAAACGTACCCATTGGCGAGACCTTGCGATACACTCCATCTGAATCATCAATGATGCGATCTTCTTCCCAATACCAAGTTTTTCTATACCTTGCCCCATCTTCGTGAAAAGTAACAAAGGGATAACTTTTCTCTTCGATAAAATAAAGCGAGTAATTATTCTCTTCACTTTTTTCTCGAACATCAACGCCTTTTGTGGTATGTATTTTATCCTTTTTCCAATCCCAAATCGTTAAACTGCCATCTGTATTGATAATCGTTACAACATCATTCTTGCTAGTTTTTGGATAGCTTCCCCTTCTATAATAACTCCAATTATAATGATTGGTTTTACTATTACTAAACCCATAATAAATCGTTTCGTAAGTTTCCTTTCGCTCCAAAAGAGCCACTCGTTTTCCTTCCAAATCTAAGATCTCCACGCCCTCTTTCACATTCAAATAAATATGCTGTTGGTCATTCGTCAAAAACATTTTATTCATTGGCGTGTATACGCCATCTTCCAAGGTAATTTCTTTCGTAAATAATTGCTGCCCTTTGGCATCCATAGCTCCCAAAGCAATAGACTTATAGTCATCCTTATTTCTATGCAAATAATACAGGCGTTTCTTTTTTTCTTGAAAGTTTAAACAATAGGCATTTTCTATGACCCCAATCGTCTTTAAGTACTTATTGCTAAATACTACCTGTTGCTTTTTATTAGAATACGTCAATAAATCATCTGATAAAAAATTCACAACAGAATATTCATGTACATCATTCGTAGACGCCAATAATTTACCCTCCAAATCATACGATTCTATCCTAGAATCACAATCTGCCATAAAGAACGCTCGATCAGGCGAATAACTAATCGTAGATCCTTGATCGCCTAGTATCGCTTTCGTTTTCTTCAAAGCCATTTTGGGTTGAGAAAACTCCATTCGATTCCATTCCGTTTCCAAAACAGCTTTATTAGCACTAGATTTAGGATTCCAATCAGCATCGTCCTTTAACAGTTTCCATTGAAGGTCCTCAAAAGCTTTTAAGCTTGGGTATTCTGCAACATTGTACTTTAATTGAAAAGAATCTGGCGCTTGAAACGTAGACGCTGGAATATTATCAACGGTATTGGTTAATTTTTTCCAACTAGAATTGCTACTTGTTTCAGTCGCTCCATCTGATTCCAACTGATAAAAATCATAAGCGCCTGCCACAGATGAAGCTAAGCTTGTTTTAATAGATTTCCCTGGTGCTATAAATACAGGTTCACCACCAACAGAACCTCTCAATTCAAACATTCCGCCTGACTCTAATTGTTCGGTCGTTCCTTCTTCGTTCTTAAATGTCATCGGAATTCCGCTGGCAATAATATCGGCAGGATCATCAAACTGACGATAGCCCAAATCCATTTTCCCTGTTACTTTGTTTCCATTCGCATCTACAAAAGCATCTTCGGGAATTTGGAGAGAACTTCCATTTTCTAGGCGAATGAGTTGTGCTGTCTCTGCTTGTATTTTGCGTGTTTCAAAACTAATTTCTACATCTTTTAGAGGCGACTCAAAAGCTGTTTTGGTAAAGGAAGGGGTGTTTTGGCAAGCTTGAAATGCCAAACTGCTTATGATGAGTAAGAATAGGGTGATAAGGTGTTGTTGTTTCATGTTTAGTTTGGTTTGGTTCTTTTTTATAATCTGGTTCTTTTATAATTTTGATAGATTCCTTGAGTATTAGCCTCGCCAAGTAAAAGTCTCAAAATTAATGTCGTTTTTTTTCATAAATTTTCCAAATTCAGAATAGGCATGATTTCCACTAAAAGCTGCTTTTATAGCTTGCAAAATCGCAGCTTTGTCTTCTGGATTTGCGTTTAACAGATGAGCGATTTTTTGCGCCGCTTTCATTTCTATGGTATAATAATATTCATAATCATAACTTCCATGAAATTCTTCGACGGCTTTTCCGACATCATAGCCCTCAAAAATTAGTTGTTCTTTTTCATTAAAATAGATTTCCATAGAAATCTTAATTCGATCACTTTTTAATTGGTATAAAGTTACTTTTTTCATGAAAATGGTTTTAGTTTTTTCATTTTTAATAAAGATATATTGCTCTATTGAAAACGTTATTTACTAATGCGCTCTATCCAAATCTTTTTGCAAATTTCGGAAGACATATTCATGTTCTTGTTCAACGCCCAATCGCTCCAAAGGCTCCCAATAAGCACGTGGATAAAGTTCTGACGTATAAGTGGTAATTCTTGCCATTTTACAAGTCCCATCTGCTAAGGTTTCAAAGGTATAAATGGCCTCTCTAAAGCCCAACCAAGTTCGTCCTGTCAGTTGATAATCCAAGACATCCATTTTTAATAACTTCCCTTTTTCCAAGGCAGTTACTTGTTCTGTGATCGTCCCACCGCCTTTAAAATAACAGGTTCGAATCGCTCCCACCTCCTCTGCTTCCAAAATACACTTCTGAGGAATTGGCAAATCTAATTGCATCAAAAACGGCTTTTCAGCATCCAAAGTATCGACTGTTTTAATGGCATTATAAACTTGCATCGCACTATACGGCAATATAATTTCCGAACGAACTTCGACCACTTCATTGGTGTTTTTTGTCAATTGCTTCTCGACCAAGCCCACCACCAATAGAATACAAAAGGGCACAATGGAGCTTTTTAGTAGATTATCATCTAAGATAGAATCATCTTCTTTGTCTTTTATCACAAGCCCCTTTATTCCAAAAAAAAGTGACTTAAAAAACAGACCTATCGCAAAACTAATTAAAATCAAAGGCATTGCCAACAAAATACAAACCATCCCTTCTAACTCTCCCTGCAATAACAAAATACAGAAGGTTATAAAAGAAAAGCCAGCGCCCAATAAACTAATTGTTTTAGTCCTTGAACTACCCAATAAATAACCAAGTATAAAGGGCAAGAATACAAAAAAGGAAATTCCATAGCCAAAATAATCCTTGTTTAACAATAAAAATCCTAGGCTTAAAAAAACAAACGTTAGAATCGAGGCAAGCATGAAATTTTTATTCATTTTTTAAGCTGTTTAGCGTTTAAAGAAGTCTACTAATACGGAATTGAATCCTTATTCTACATAATTAAGAACCAATAAAATCAATAATAACCAGTAAAAAATGGGTGAATAAAGTACTAGCTTTACCTTGAATGAATCTTCGGATTTTTCGGACCAAAAAAAATAAATTATCATATAAATTAAACTCAATAAGGGGTGCAAATTTAATAAAAATGCACTCAAAAGTATAAGAACCTCATTTTGCATTCCACCAAGGTCTCCGTTAATTATAGTTCGCACAAATAAAAAGATAATTGCGAACAAACTTAATAGGTTAAAAGTTAGGAAATAGCGCTTAATGATCTTCATTATTATATTTATTTTTATTTTTTCTTTGACAACTTTTCTCAATCTTATCCAGTCAATAATTCTATTGCTAGATTATTTTTTTATTTTGGTTCTTTTGCAAATCGCGTGGAGTTTAAAACATAGGCTATCTTTTAACAGCTATGAATTGGGTTATAAGTTTTAAGTAGAAAGTCGTAAGTCGTTTATTATCAAAATAAAACTTACGACTTTCTACTTAAAACTTATGACTCATACTGTCTAATAGAAAAATGGTTTAACTTATTACCACACGATTTGTCAAAGAACGTTTATTTTTAATAAAACAAACCTAAACACATTCTACCATGAAAGACCATCCCAATCGTTTAAAAAAGTGGCTTCTTAGTTATTTATTAGTCAGTATGCTACTATTTTTCTTAGACTATTTACTACTTTACAAAGTAAGTCATTACTTGAGCTCTTCAATGATAGAATCCTTCCTGATCTATTTAATACACTTAACTGTCACCTTTTATTTTTATCTTAAAATTACAAAAAAGTCTATTTGGTGGAGTCTATCAACCCTCTTTTTAGCCTTTTTCTTGAGTGCCTTGTGCTGTCTGTTTATTACCACCTTTATGAATGTCTCCAATAGAGTTTTTATTGATTATGCTCTTTTTCCTTTCTTTTGGATCATTCTCAATGCTTTATTTATGTTTGCAGGTGTTTATATTGAGAAAAAAACGACGGTTAAGACTTGGGACGATGATGTTTTAGATGATTTGAATATCTAATTTTTGTTCTTACTTATTCCTTCACTGCCAATTTTATAATCGTCCAATAATTAGGGGACAAAACCCCTTCTTCATAAAATCCCCTTGCTTTGATAATCGTATGCATTTCGGGCAATTTATAAGAAGGTACGCCCATTAACATGTGATGTTCTACGTGATAATTAACATAGTAAGGTGCAAATAACATTCGTTCTAAAAAATTTGCATAAGTCGTTCTAGTATTCAGCATTGGATTGCTAGTATCTTCTACCACAGAATGTTCTGCCATAGAACGTACCCGAATACAAAATTGAAAGGTCGTCAAATAAGCACCCGCCCACAGCAAATACAACCAGCCAGAGGCGAATAAATAGAGGCTTAAAAAAATTAGAAAATTAGCAAAAACAGGCTTCCATAAATTCTTTATTAACACTTTAAAAAAAGCGCCCCAAGTTCTATCTTTTTGAGAAACTCGAACAATATTATTTCCCAAATTATATTCTAGATAACCCAAACTCATTAAAATAAGTCCAAAAAATGCTTTAATCCCCGTTTGCCCTGTTAAATCTCTAAAAAACTTACGCAACATGCTTTTCTTAGACGTCGGATAGCCTCTAGTTAACAACAGATCTGGATCTTCTTCCAAGCCCGTATAAAGGTGGTGGGTTTGATGATAAGGTCGATACGATACCATGTCTTGAAAAATGGGATAAGCTCCCAACCATTTTCCTACAAAATCGTTCAAGCCTTTGTGCTTAAACACAGAAAAATGCGACGCATCGTGCAACAGAATAGCACAAGCCAATTGTTTGCCCCCCAATATAAATAAGGATAAAATTACTGTCAAAGGATTAAAATAAAAATAAGGCAATAATAAAGCAACTATGATCCACAACCAATGGCTCGCTACTTCTATAAAGGCTCTAAAGTCATTCATTTTTAATAAGGACTTCCGCTCTTCTGCGGTAAGATATGGGGCTGTTGGTACTTGGTTCATAGCAAAATGGTTCTATGTTATTATCTCATTTACACAAGAATATTTTAGGTAGTATTGAACTTACTTTTACTTAATAAATAAATATTGTTTTAATGCTGAATGCTTAATTTTGAATGTTTAATGCCTTTGGGTTAAAAATAGGACATTCAAAATTAAGCATTTAAAATTCAAAATTAAACTATATTTATTGAGCCGTTTACTAGTTTTGAGCAGCCTAATTAATTTTCTGTGTAACATCAATTATTATAATGACTTATAAAGGTATTCAATTTAGATAATAATTAAAATAAAAAGTAAAACTTCCCTGTTTTATAAGAAATACACCCCCATTCTCAAAGCTTCTCTAGAATAATTTTAGCTATTTTATTAACCAAGTAGTCAATTTTTTTTATCTTAGTCATGTTAGATAGACAACCTAAATTTTCATCCGCAATTAATAAAATAATGAAACACACTGAATTTAGTTGGAAGAATCCAGCCAATGTCAAGATTTATGCACAAGGCTGGTGGCCTGATGCGGCTAGACAAAAACAGCCAAAAGGAATTATTTTATTAATTCACGGCTTAGGAGAACATTCTTCTCGTTATGAACACGTAGCAGAATTTTTCACCCATCATGGTTTTGCCATCTTAACTTGTGACCGTTCTGGACATGGAAAGTCGGGTGGCAAACGAGGACATATCGCTAAGTACGAGTATGTTTATGATGATATTGTGAAATTGCATAGCGAAGCTAGTCGCAGACATTCTACGGTTCCTGTCTTTCTGTATGGGCACAGTATGGGGGGCGGTATTGTTTTGGACTATTTGTTACAAAAGAAGCATACAGGATTAAAAGGCGTTATTGCAACCTCTCCTCTCCTAGAACCTGCTTTTAAACCTTCTCCATTTTTGCTATTTTTAGGAAAAATGATTCGCCCTATTTATCCTAAATTCACGCAGGACAATCAATTGGATGCCAACTTAATTTCTAGAGACAAACTAGTGGTGGAGGCTTACACCAAAGATTCTTTAAATCACAGCAAAGTAACTTCTGAAACGGCTATTGGCATGTTAGAATCTGGTCAAAATAGCTTAGAAACCGTTTCTAAAGTAAGCCTTCCTTTGCTCCTTTTGCATGGCAGCAAAGACGGCATCACTTCTCCTATTGCTACTCAACGTTTTGCAGAAAAAGCGACGGGAGATGTCAGCCTAAAAATATGGGAAGGTGGCTATCACGAGCTGCACAATGATCCTGATAAATTAGAGGTTTTAGATCATATTTATCAATGGATATTACAAAAACTATAGAACTATCTTTATATTGGCGTGCTGTATAACTGTTCAATGAACAAGTATACGAATTGTTTGTTTTAATAACTATAATACAAGCATCAAACAATCAAAATCAAAAAATTTTAAATTTAATATTTATATTCTTATGACTGCAAAAGAATTTATACTAGGTTTCCCTAATAGAATTACTCCTGAAGCTATGGAAGGCAAAGGAGATACTTGTTTTCACTTCAAAATCTCTGGTGACGGAGGAGGAGAATTCACAGCACTTGCTGATGGTGGTGAATTTACAGTAGTGGAAGGCTTAGAAGGGGAAGCTAAATGTGTTATTACTAGTACTGATAAAGTCTTAATGGACATTATCAATAAAGAGCAAAATCCAATGACTGCGATCATGTTCGGAAAGCTTAAAATTAGTAATTTGAACGAAATGACAAAATTTGCCAAGCCTTTAGGATTAATGTAAACACAACACTTATTGAACTTAGCAAATTTTCAATCGTTGTGCCTCAAAGTTAAACGCTTTGAGGCTTTTTTATGCCCATGCCTGAACGAAATAATCCAACATCATTCCGAAACATCGTAGTAATATATCCAATTTTTTAGGTATCTTAGAACTAGCACGTTTGGTAGATTCACCCAAATAGGCGTTTCAGAGGATAGGCAATCGAGTATTTGGGATTCGATTTTCAGAATATGAAGCAATTGCATTCATTTTCACTCCCAACTAAATCGAATTCTCATGAGCAAAAGCATGTTATTCTTAACGGCTCTTTTTGTAGTTGTCATCGCCTATCCATA
>CALDEP010000203.1 GCA_937942475.1 uncultured Aureispira sp. | reverse complement strand
TACCTTGTCAACCATGCGTCGCATAGGCGTTGCTGTTGGTCTCTTGTCTTTGGTCGGTTTTATTTATTCTATGGTTGTTTTAGTTTATGCAGAAACGCTGCGAATGGAAGAAGTGTTGCTAGTTTATGGTCCTTATATTGTCTTGGGAGTGTGGTTGAATGCCTATGTGATGATGATGCGAGATCGAGATTTTTTGGAAGAAGAAGCATGATATTACTAATGTGAATCAAGAGCTAAAATTAGGTCTGATAAATAAAAAAGGCGAATAAAGGCTTCACAAGAATGTTTCATGTTGAATTTTTAATGATGAATGCCCTATAGCATAAAAAACATTAAAAATTCAGCATTTAGCATTCAACATTTAAAAAGTAGGCTTGTAAAATGAGATAACCCTGTTTTAAATGTACGATTTATTGATCTTTTAGCCCTTGATTCGCATTACTATTAAACTATTTCAGATGAAGAAACTCTATAAAATGCAAGCCTTTTTAGGGTTTATACTATATTATATCGGGTATCATTTGCAAGGAGAGCAAGAGCGTTTAGTTAAAATATTTTCGGAAGAAGGATACGAGGCAGGACCTTATGGAGCACCATCTATGTATTTTGCAATAACGGGAGGTCTGTATTGTATTTATTGCCTTTTAGTTGGATTAAGAACAGCGCAACGATTGCGTACAATTGGAATCATATGGAGCATAGCCAGTTTTTGTATGCTTGTTTTTTCAGTAATTATGTATTCCAGCCCTAGAGGAATTAGTCTTGCCGAGTCTTTATGGGCATGGACGATTTATACTGCATTGGGCTGTGCTTGGGCGCTCATTGTTTATCAAAGAATAGATGACGCTCCATTGCCGCAGACTATCTATGAAGACGAAATTTTAGACGATTTACAATAAAAAATACTCAGAGCACAGATGGAATTTGACAAAGAACAATTCATAAAAGACATACACGAAATTACCCGATTAATTCCAAGGGGAAGGGTCACGAGTTATGGTGCTATTGCAACGACGTTGGAGCAAAAACGACGTGTTCGTATGGTTGGATGGGCGATGAATAATTGCCCGAAAGATGTTCCTGCACATCGAGTCCTCAATAGAAATGGAGTTTTGACAGGACGGGCGGCTTTTGGTGGTAATTTAATGGTCGAATTGCTGCGAGCAGATGGTGTGGAAGTTAAGGACAATAAAGTAGTTGACTTTAAAACACTTTTTTGGGACCCATTGAGAGATATGGATTGTTAAAACTATAAAGCCATTTAACGAGACATTCAAAAAAAAGTATTAAATTTCATTCTTTCGGTCAGGTACTTAAAATTCTATTAAGTCCTATTTTTTACGCCTTTTGATAATCTTTGAAATGAAATACTGCATTGCATTCCTATTTACCCTTCTGTTTAATCTTTATTGTTTAACGATATACGCTCAGGAAAAAAAGATCGACCCCAATGACATTACGATTGCTAGAGATGAATGGGGAACGCCACACATTTTTGCTAAAACAGATGCAGAAGTAGCCTATGGCTTGGCTTGGGCAAATGCAGAAGATGCCTTTGAACCCTTGCAAGAACTCTTAATTATAGGCAAACAAATGATGGGTAAAAAAGATGGAAAAGAAGGCGCTCCATTCGATTTCTTTGTTCATTCGATAGGAACAGAAAAAACCTACCAAGAGAATTTTTCTAAGATTTCGAAGGAATACATGACCTATTTAGACGGCTATTGTCAAGGTGTTAATGCTTATGCTAAAGCAAATCCAGACAAAATCATTCTCAAAAAAGCCTTCCCAATTGAACCAGGAGATATTCTTAAAGCTTATTTGGTTGGTTTCTCGGCTTTGTCAGGCGCTGTAGATAAAGTGACCAACATTATGGAAGGGAAGTATGACAAAGAACCCGATTCCAAACCCGCAGGTTCGAATGCCTATGCTTTTGCGCCACACAAAACCGCCAATGGTAATACGTTTTTATGTATTAATCCTCATTTTAAAATAACAGGTGCTTTTTCCTTTTACGAAGCGCATTTACATAGTGAAGAAGGTTTGAATATAACAGGCTCTTTGTTCCAAGGAGGGACTTGTATTTTTATGGGAAATAACGAACATCTAGGTTGGGGGAAAACATTCAATCACATTGACCAAGTAGATGTGTTTGAATTAGAGATGCACCCTAGTAAAAAACTATGGTATAAATACGATGACGAGTACATCAAACTAGAAAAAAGACCCATCTGGCTAAAGGTCAGATTAGGCAAAATTGTCATCCCTGTTCGTAAAATGACTTATTGGTCAAAATTTGGACCGACCTACAAATCTCCAGACAAAAAATACTACTCGGTTCGTTGTCCTGCTTTCTTTAATCTAAAAGCTGGCGAGCAATATTATAGAATGAATAAAGCCACCAATTATAAGGAATTTCAAACGGCTTTAGACATGAATGCGCACTCTATGTTTAACCTTGTTTATGGAGATAAGGATGGAAATATCTTGTATTTGTGCAATGGAATGCAACCCAAAAGAAATCCTGCTTACGATTTTACAAAAGTTCTAATAGGAGATACAAAAGAGAAATTGTGGACAGAATATTATAACCATAAAGAACTGCCTAGAGTAGAAAATCCCAATTGTGGTTATGTCTTCAACATGAACAACACGCCTACAAATGCCAGTTGTGTTGTTGCAGACAATTGCAATAAAGAAGTCTTGAAATATGCCGATATGCGTTCTGGTGATAACAATCGTTCCCATCGATTTATGGAATTCATGGAGCAGGACAAAAAGTACACTTTTGAAGAGTTCAAAGCCATCAAATTTGATACTAAAATTACCCAAAACTCTGCCTTTTGGAAAAGCTTATCAGGCTTATTTGAAATTCAACCAGAAGATCATCCTCCTTTTGAAGAAGCCATTGAATTACTTCAAAATTGGGATGGAGATGCAAGTGCAGAAAATACCACTGCGCCACTATTCTTGTTGACCATTCAATACGTTTTTGAAAAAATGGGCTATACAGATGTTCCCTTCACGCTAGGTATCCCCGATGAGATTCCAGAGCAACTTTATATTGAAGCAATAGAACACGCTTCCAAAGATTTGATACAACAGCACGGGAGTTTAAAAGTTCCTTTGAAAAACATACTTTTTCATAGACGTAATGGAAAGTTGTATCCTGCCAGCGGTTTTCCTGATGCTCTGTCGCCTATTTATACGAGTCGAGAAGCAGATGGCAAACAAGTCGCCGAGTATGCCGATACTTATATTCATTTTGTAGAATTCGATAAAAAAGGCCCTGTCAAGATTCAAACCTTATTGCCTTTTGAAGCCACCAAAACTTGTGAAGACTATGAAGATGAGTTGGAAATGTTCAATGAACGCAAATTAAAAACAATGAGCTTGGATAAAAAGGTGGTTTTGGAAAATGCTGTAAAAACATATCATCCTGTTCCTTCGGAATAAGCCAATAAGCGTATTTAAAATTTTCTAGACAATGAAACTGCTTTATTTACTACAGGCGCTCTTTTATACCTTTTTAACCTACTTAGGATTCCATTACATGGAATTAGATGCAGTTTTATGGGCAGAATTTAGTCGAGTAGGCTGGGAATCTTATGATGGTCTTGCTTTGGATTATCCAGAGAACACCTATTATCTTATTTGGATGATAGCGTCTATTTTTACAGCGGTCATTGCCTGGAGAGGAAAGGTAACAGAGGAAGATTCTGCGATTGCTCCAATGGTTTTTTTAGTAACAGTGGTCTCTATAATTGGCTATGGGCTTTTGTATCTAGCAGATGGACGATTTTCTATCAAGGAAACTCAGGTAGGCTGGCTTTTTACAGGAGGATTTCAAATTATGGTAGGCGTTGGAGGCATTTTTGGTTCTTTTATAAGCAAATTTGTTGATGTTGGACTCAAACAGCTTTTTTTTATAAACGGACTTGTCTATGTGTGCCTATTTTTATTAGGACGCTATTTTTTAGATTTAGATAATAACATTCTAGCAGAAATGGCTCGTTTAGGAGATGCTTATGAAGGTTTGCATTATGATTATCCAGAGAATACCTATCATCTTATATTGACGGTTATCCCAATTGCTTCTTTGTTTTTGGGAACGAAGGATAAAGACAGCTTTTTTGGTCCTATGTATAAATGGACGTTGATTATTTTATTCTTGTATGGAATTTTTGTTTTTATCAATGACGGGAATCCAGATATGACAGAGACAGAATATTGGTGGATGTCTTTAACGATTATAACAAGTATACTTTCCTTTCTAATTTCTAGAGGGCTCGAAAATAAATTACCAGAAAGAGAAGAGGAGACCTTTTATAAGGATAACATTTTGGATGATTTATCTAGTTTGGAATAAAATCCATGTACAAAAATAAATCATCCAAAACAATTCTATGCAGCTTATTTTTTTATAAAACGTTTGACAATTTGTTCGTTCTC
>CALDEP010000202.1 GCA_937942475.1 uncultured Aureispira sp. | reverse complement strand
TTGGCAGGACTAGATTGGGAGTCTGAAAATGATTATGCACAAGCAAAATCTACGTTTATCAATGGCATCATGCAAAAACTGGGTTTTGAAAATTCTTAATTCAATTGAACTGTTTTGGTAGAAATGAGTGTTGTAGTTCTTTTAAGATAAATCAAATACCATGAAAATGAATCATGTAAATCGTTTAGAGTTGGCTAAGAAAAGCTTGAAAGGACTTTCTATTGGAGATGCTTTTGGAGAGAGTTTTTTCGGAGAAAGAGCTACTGTTTTGTCTAAAATTGATGCTAGAGAAATTCCTGAAACTACTTGGGAGTTTACAGATGATACGGTAATGGCTATAGCTATTTTTGAACAATTAGAACAACATCAAACCATTCTTCAAGAGGACTTGATTCAGTTGTTTATAAAGAACCATGATAAAGACCCCAATCGGGGGTATGGTGCAACAGCAAGACGCATTTTAAGGGAGATAGGAGAAGGAGGTGATTGGAGAACCATTGCAGGGGCTGCATTTGAAGGGATGGGTTCTATGGGAAATGGTGCAGCGATGCGAGTGGCGCCAATAGGAGCGTATTATTATGATAATATAGAGGAAATAAAAAGATTGGCTTTTGATGCCTCAGAAGTCACTCATACTAATATAGAAGCTAAAACAGGTGCCTTTGCTGTAGCTTTGGGCGCTGCTTTTGCAACACGAATTCGATTGAATTTAGAGACCTTTACGCCACAGGAGTTTATCACTAAAATTGCAGACCTTTTGCCCGATACCGATACTAGTTCAAAAATCAGAAAAGGACTTTCTGTGCCTTATTCTTATCGAATAGATACCGTTGAAACGATCTTGGGAAATGGCCGTAAAATTATGACGCAAGATACCGTTCCATTTTCGATTTGGTGTGCAGCACATAATTTAGACCATTTTGAAAATGCACTTTGGAAAGCGGTTTCTATTTTAGGCGATCGAGATACGATTGGGGCGATTGTTGGTGGTATTACCATCTTGTCCTCTAAATCAGAAAGGATTCCTGCTAATTGGGTCAATTCAGTGGAGAATTTTGAAACAAGTGTCTTTAGAAAAAAATAAAAAAATGACCTCTTAGTCCTAAAAGACTAAGAGGTCAACTTATTTTAAACGATAGATTTTAGCGTTTTACAAAGCTGCTAATTTGTTTGTTCTGCGTGGCAGCATCTACAAAATGCAAGCGATAAACACCTGCTGCCAAGTTTTGAATGTTTAGTTGTTTTGTTTTGGTAGTAATATCCGTTTGTAAAACCAATTGTCCTAAATTATTATAAACAGAAAGAAGCCCCGTACTAGATGCGGTCTGTGTGACAAGAAGGTAGTCTGTTGCAGGGTTAGGGCTCAACTGAATAGAAGATTTACCTGTTTCATCGTCAATCTTATGGACGTTAATTGTAAATGGATTTTGCCCATAAATCGGCAGTTCTAACCTAGAAGCCAAGCTGTCGCTAAAGTGAATGCTGTTGTCTGCAATTCGTGGACTATAGGTTTGATTTTGATAAGTATAGGTTTTTCCATCATTGGGCTTTCTTCTGAAAAAGTCCCCATCTTCCAAAGGAATATTAGGATTTGACATGTAACGAGGATAATTGCTGCTGCTAATTAAAACCTTCATCTTATGTTGTTTGCCAAAGGTGTAGGCGATGGGCAATAAATTAAATTGATATTCATAAATTTGCCCAATTTGAATGTTGGAAAACACGGCATTTGGATCTTCATTATTATCATAAAGAGACCTTGCATAAGCTCTTGCCCTTGCATTGACGGCTCCTTCAATGACTAAATATTCTTTCCCATCGGGATAAACATCTAGAATTCTAACAAAAAAGTCCGTATCTGTTTCGCCAGAGCTATTGAGTTGAGGTTCTGATTTTGCATAAAGCGTTGCTTTAGGGATGCCAATGATAGAAAAAGTATCGTTCAGAACAAGGGTTTCAAATTGAATCACACCAGGGTGATTCATGGTAGAATCTATGATAGAAGAATCTGCTAAATTCATTTGACCATGTGAATCTCTACCATCTGGATTCTCAATGAAAAGATTTCCACCACCAACCGTACGAATAGGTTGGTTAGGATCGTGTACATAAGTTTTAGTACCTTCGTCAATGCTTGGACGAAGACCATCTACAAGACCATTTTGATGTAAATAAAAAGGCGTATAATCAATTCCTTGACTCAAAGGGAATTCTGAACTAGCATACCAATAGTTACCTACATTTTCATTACCAACTAAACTATCTGTAGGTCCAATTACATAAAAACGAATATCTGGAATGGTATCAAAATCAATGTCTTTAGGCTCGGAAATAGGAGCATCTAGGGTAAAGGGCAAAGCAGGGAACAATCCAAGAACATTCGGAAATGGAATGTCTGCATTAACAGGCGGCAAAAGACCGAGTTGTGCCTCAACTGGAATATCTGGCAAACTTCCTTGCCCTGCAATAAAATTGATTAATTGAATCAAACTTAAATCATAATTTTCGGAAGGAATTCTAACTTTTAAGTTATTGCCTTGCCAAGTGTTGCTTTCTGGAATTCGAATCACAGGATCGCCCAATTTGACATAGCCATTGCTATTCAAGGTGTAACGAATAAATTCAATGGGTTCTGAACCTAATACTTTACTAAAATCAAGATCTGTAATGTTATCAAAATCTACTCCAGAAGCATCAAAGCCAAGCAAGTCGGAAACTTGTTTGGGATAGACTAAATCTCCAGATTGATTCATGGTAATTGAAGTGTGCGCCCAAGGTCCAATGACTATTTTTTGATGGGTATTAGTATGTGTTTTTAGATTTCTCCAAGTGTTTAATTGCCCATCGACAAACAAATCGTACCAGCCTGTCAAGTGATAGGTTGGAACATTCATGTTGCTATATCTAGAGAAGGTTCCATTGGGATTCCCTAAACCACTTGCATCTACAGGAGCATAACTAATGTCCATTTCCGTACGACCAATAGAGTTTGGATAAGCATTGGCAACAGCAGAATTCGGGTATTTATAGGCTGTATAATGCTCTACGGTATTGTACAAGACATCTTCTTTTGTTGGTAATCCAAAATCAAAAGGCGTGTGTAAGGCATTATTCAACGCATTATCAGAACCAATAGAATCCTCGATAGATTCCATTTCTTTTTCTAGCCATTTGCTAACCAAACCTTGTCTGAAAACACCGTTGTGATAACCTGTTGTATTGTAATGTTCTCCTGTTGCAATTAAAGCTATGTTACCTTTGTAACCAGGCACATTGGGAGATGGGTCAATATAATTGGACGCCATCAATTGAAAATGAGGTATCGCAAATGCAGAAGCGCCAAACGTACCAATGGTACCATTACAAATGGTCGCATTCGTTTCGTTTATGCCATCGCCATCTAAATCGAAATCTTTCTTTAAATCGTTTAGTAAATACTGATAAGCAGTCCAACCATCTTGATGAAAACGCCCATTGGTCGAGTCTGTTGGGTTGGTAATATCTAGTAAATGATTGTAATTATGATAAGGTGCTTTTTTCCAACTGTCGCTATACATTGGCAAATAAACGCCTTCAGATTCGCCTCTTCCACGAACATCTTGATTGGCATAAGCATAGCCAAATAGAGGAATGATGCTTCCAGCGCCTCCCAAACCATCTTTTCCATAAGGCGTTCGAGTCAAAATAATAGGCAGTTGATAAGGATTTGGATTTGGAACCCAGGAGCCTGTACTGTCCATAATTTCTGGATAAACGACAAGTTGTGTTCCCTTTGGAATTAATTCTAAACTAATACTTTGCCCTAAAATATTGGTATTAATAACAAGGCTATCTGTTGTAATTGGTAAGAATACATCTGTTGCGATATGAACACCTCCAGGAGCCCGAATTGGTACCGATATTTTGGTTCCCAATTCTTCAATTTGATCTAATGTGCCATTGTTATTTTGGGCATAAGAGGGCGCAATAGAAAGCATACTTATAATAGAAAGATAAAAGGACAAGGAACGTGGGGCAATTTTTAATAACATATCTTAGGTGGTCTGTTCTGTGAAGGATGAAATTTGAGGGCTAAATATAGTTATTTTTTTGCGAATTAAAAAGCGTAAGTTTAGGAAGCAGGCTTACACTACAAGAGTGTTTGTATTTTATTATTTATAATTTATGTTACACTGTACTTAGCCCTTGATTCGCATTATAATAATATTTAATAGAAATAGCGATAAAGTACTTGCCATAAATAATTGAGTAAGTCTGAATTATTTACTAATTTTGTTTTTTAATTACTGCATGAGCATATTCTCCATGAAGTATTGACATTAATAACAAGGGATACATAGAGGGCGGAAGAAACTTTATGGATTAAAAATATAGAAGGAATGAGTGAAATTGTGGCAAAATCAGAGTACGACGTCGTCATTATTGGTGCAGGAATTTCAGGAATGACTGCTGCCGCTTTGTTGAGTCGTTCGGGCTTGTCGGTTTGCGTGTTGGAAAAGGAGCCTCATGCAGGAGGTTATTTAGCAGGATTTCGACGAAAAGATTTTCGATTTGATTCTGCGATTCATTGGTTGAATCAATGTGGCGAAAAGGGAATTGTAACAAAAGTCTTTAAATTTATTGGAGATGATCGTCCCTTGGCACAACCTTTAGATCGAATTTATAGAAATAAAGCAGAAAAACTAGATTATGTTTTAACTAGTAATCCCGATGAATTGAAGGCGCAGTTTATCAAAGATTTTCCACACGAAAAAGCAGGAATAGAAAAGTTCTTTGTAGCCGCTAAAAAAATATCTGTTACATGGGATTTGCACACCGAAAATTTTAGAACAACAGACACGATGTCTCTTTTAGAGAAAATGTCGCATGGAATGAAAAAGTTAAGCTTCATTCGTCCGCTGTTTAGATACATTTGGTATCATGGAGAGGAAGGGGTAACAAAAGGGCTAAATTTATTTTTTAAAGATCCAGAATTACACCGTTATTGGGCTTCTGAACACGATTTATTGTCTTGCCTTTTTCCAATTGCTTGGGCATATATTGACGATTATCAATTGCCTCCCAAAGGAGGAAGTCAGGTATTTATAGAATGGTTAGGGCATGTGACCGAACATTATCGAAACGATATCGTTTATGGTGCATCCGCTCAAGAAATTTTGTTAGAAAATAAAGCGTGTCGAGGCGTTATATTTGAACACAAAGGCAAAAGACACACCGTAAAAAGTAAGCATGTTATTGCCGCTTGTGATGTAGAAATGCTTTACGAGCGTTTGTTGCCTAAAGATTTGATTCCTCAAGAGTTAAAAGATAATTTAAAGTCGGCAGAATTATACAGCTCTGCGGTTGCTATTTCGCTTGCATTGGACTGTCCAACAGAAGATTTAGGCTTTAAGGAGGAATTGATTATGATACAAGCTGAGGGGATTAGCCGAGCAGCACACGATTCAGGCGATCCTCACAAAACAGCTATTTCTATCATTCCACCTAGTTTAAGAGACAAAAGCTTAGCACCAGATGGAAAAGGTACTTTGACGGTTTATTCTTCCGCTTATATTGATTACAAAGAGTATTGGGGTTGTGATATAGATGAGTTAGGGAATTATGTACGTACAGATGCTTATTATAAAATAAAAGAAGAATTTGCAAACATCATATTAGATCGTATTGAAGAGCGTTTAGGGATTGATTTGAGAAGTCATATTATGTTTATGGACATCGCTTCGCCAATAACGCATTGGAGATACAGTAACAATCGAGGTGGGTCTATCATGGGCGCACGTCCAGGTCGAACGAATATGGAGGCAAAAATTGCGCATTATCAAACGCCTGTAAAAAACCTGATTTTGGGTGGACATTGGGCTGATTTGGGTGGTGGTGTGCCGATTGGTGTTAAGTCCGCTGGAAATGCTGCCTTAATCGTTTTGAAGGAACAAAACCCTGAAGCGTTCAAAGTTTTTGCTCAATATGCAGATGGAAAGATAGATTGCAAAACGGCTCATGCAAGTGGGCTTTTTGGGGGGTATGATAATTCTTGGGTACAAGACAAAACTCCTGCAGAACAGCAAAGAGAACGAAAAAAATAAACGTAGAAAACGGAAAAAAGCCATTTATCTCTACGGTAAATGGCTTTTTTTTGTGAAAATATAAGTCAAACTATTTATTCACATTGAAATTTTGTAATTTATTTATTGAGCTTTTTTAAACCTTAAAACCTATTAACCATGTTTAAAAGTACTTCTTTGTACTATGAAGAGTCTGGCAAAATACCGCCAGCTGGACCTGTTATTGCGCTTTTATTTGGCGTTCTAACAGCCATTGCCCTAAGCTTTGTTTATGCTTATGCGGTTAGTTATATTCCATTTATTTACCTTAACTTTTTGCTTACGGCAGCCACTGGTGCTGGTGTTGGTGCTGTCGTTTCTTTGGGAGCAAAGTTGGGCAAAATCCGAAACAACAAAGTTGTGATAGCCTTAGGAGTCATTTCTGCTCTAGTAGCTTGTTATATGTCTTGGGTTGTAACGGTTTATTTGTGGTTTGATTCAGAGGCATTCCTATTTAATCCATCCGATTTATTGACCATTATCCAGTTAGTAGGACAAGAAGGTGTTTGGAGTTTGAAAGGCATGACGCCAACAGGTGCTGCTTTATATGGCATTTGGGGAATTGAAGCCGCTGTAATTATTGGTGCCAGTGTTTTTGGAGCCGCTGCAGCTTATGCCTCAGAGCCTTTTTGTGAAAACTGTAATGAATGGACGAAAGTCGTTGAATTAACAGATCGTTTAGGAGCGCCAGAAGATTTTGCTGCTTTTGCAAGAGGATTAGAAACAAAAGATTACTCTGTTTTAACAAACTTACGAAACACAAAGTCTTCAGAGCCTGTAAAAATAAAAGTAGACTTGTTGGATTGTTCAAGCTGTTCGAAAGTACATTATTTGAGACTTACATTGACCGTAAGAGCATTTAATGACGATGGAAAAGAAGAGACAACAGAGACCCTTATCGCAGAGAATCTTTTCCTTGATGGAAAAACATATCAAGAGTTGATGGATTGGCAGAAAAAACTTAATGAAACACCACCTACACCTCCTGTAGTAGAAGAAACAGCTTTGCCAAAGGAGGAGGATAATCCTTTAGATATTTAAGATTTATTCTTTAGGAATAAACTTAAAGTCCTGTATTTCAAAATGAAATACAGGACTTATTTATTAAATCTGATCGCCATTTATATTGTGTCGTTTGAGTAGTTTTGATAATTGAAGGGGCTTGTCTACCACGGCTTGAATTTCTCCTAACTTTGCCAGAATAAAAATCTCTAATAAAGCATTACTTTGCTCTGTAGATTTACTGAAGTTGGAATAAGATTGCATTAAGGCTTTTGGAGTGTAGTAAATCATTGCTTTAGGAGACCACCAACCTAAAATAGCGGTTTTTAAGATCGTCCTTTTGACTTCTTTTCTGTTGCAAGTAGGACAAGCGATAAAGAATCGTGTTGTATGTTGTGCAACGAAAATTAGACCAATTGTTTCTACTAATTTTAGTGCGATAAGAGGCTCTTTTTTAGAACCACAAGAAGGGCAGGGCGCATAAAGAACCGCTTGCTTTAGTTCTACAAGTTTTTCTTCTGAAACGGGGGCTTGTTGGATGTGGACACTTTCTTTTAAGTTCTTGTTGAGTCCTCGCTTTTCAACTTCTTCCAACAAGATGGCGACAACCTCAGGGGGTAAACTGTGGCTATCTTGTTCTGCAAGTTGTACGATTTTGTAATCAGGAAATTGACTGTAATTTTTTCGAATTTCTTCAATGGATAAGCTCATGAGTGGGTATTTTAGGGACGGGTTTTATCTATAAAATCGTCGTCCAGTAGATTGGATGGTTCTTTGTTAGCAGCAAAATTAACATTCCTAAAATATAGAACAACAATTATAAACAAAAAGATACCCAAATAGATAAATAATCCATTGCTTAATCCAAAATTGTAGATATGAATAGGGATTAAGATTAGTGTGATAACATTTAAAATAGAGAGGAATCTATGTTTTTCGTAACAAAAGCCCCAAGTAATCTTTATCCCCATTAGTTTTAATGGACCATCTAAAGTAATGCTACTAAGTAGAATAAATAGCTCGGAAATTATATGAAGTACTAGTCTCCCAAAAAATTCTAAAATCATTTCACCAAGCAGTTCTCCCATTGTTTTTTTTTGTTCTTCAACATAGGCGAAATAAGAAACGTTCAGAATCTACTCTAGAAAAATGAAATGTAGGATGATTATCCTTTTGAATCAGAGAAAAAAGTATTGATGGAAAAGAATCAATTCGATGCATTAATTTTAGTAGATTTAAAGAGCGAAAATGCGCTGAGGAATGTTTTAAAAAGAATCCAAATTAGATGAAAAAAATAAGCTTACTCCTTGTCTTTTAGAAGCAGTTACTTGCTTAGATTATTAGTTAAAATAAACCCTTACTCATGGAAAAGCTCTTGATATTGTTGCCTTTTTTCCTTTTATTATTAATACTTAGCTTTCTGTTTGCTAGAATGGGCTGGAAGCAATTAGAGCGGGACTTTCTTGCTGTGAAAAAGTCTTTTCCTGACTTAAAAAGGATTGGTTATTCTACTATGATTATCAATGAAGTAACCTATAGTTCAAGTGTTGTTATTTATGTAGCCAAAGAAGGATTGTTTTTGAAGCCAACATTTTTTTTAAAACCTACTCATAACAGCTTATTTATTCCTTGGCACGTTATCAGAGAAAGGACACATATCAAGTCAAATAGCTATCGTAGTTATATGATAGGGGATCGTTTTGTTTCGATAAGTTTACCGCTTAAAATTTGTTTGGCGATAGAGAAGAAGGCGAACATTACTTTATAAGAATAAAAAAAAGCCACCCCAAAGGGCAGCTTTTTTAGAATATGTGCGGCAATTTCTTTAATTGCGTATTTTTTGATAATTCTTAGTACTGAACAATGATTCCAAGTGTAGGAACAATCGTTCCATTGTTTGCATTCAATCTTTTTAATTGGTAAGACTCATTTTGACTTCCTGAATTTACAATTTGTGGCTCTCCATCAGCATCTCTATCCAAAACTAAAGAAGAATTTTGCGTAACTACTCCAGGAATATTTTGTAAATCAAAGTACAAATTGAAACTCCATTTAGGGAAAAACCATTTGTAATCTACTCTAAAGTCAGCACTGTAGTTGGCTCCTAAACGTTGTGAATTTAATTGATCATAATCTAAAATTCCTTGACGGAAACGATTCCAGTTCGTTACTAAAGCAGAACCTTCTTCATCAAAAGGTGTAAAAGGAAGTCCTGTTTGGAAACGTAAATTGGTTCCAATTTCAAGCGTTTGGGCAACTACTTTTTTCGTCAAAACCGCTTTTCCTTTGGCAGTACGTTTAAGGTTAATTTTATCTCTAATGTTTTGATTCATGGTCTTAAAGGACTTACCTAGCGTCAAGTTGACAATATGGCGGCTGTCCCATGCAGAAGGAAGGAATTTTCCATCTCCATCTGTATATTCAGACCAACCTAAAGTGTAGGCTAAAATTCCATAGAATCCTTCAAACAAACGTTGTTGTACCAATAGTTCTAAACCATAAGTTCTACCTTTTCCTGTAGAAGAAATTGGAGCATCTCCAATGACACCAAAATCAGCTCCAAAGTTCGCCAAAGAAACTTGCTCCTCTATGAGGAACGCATAATTATCATACAATTTATAATAACCTTCCAAGCTAAATTTTGTACTACTTTTTGTTACATAAGCCAAACCACCAACAAGATGGAACGAGCGAGTATACTTTAAACGATCTCTATTTACAAATTCATCATTTTCTTGATAACCCATTGTTGTATAAGAAGGTAGTTGATAATACAAGCCTGTACTAGCATTAATAGTAAAGCCCTTCATGATCGCAAAAGAAGCAGAAAATCTTGGCGAAACTTGATTAAATGGATTTAGCATGTTTTCATTGTAATCATTTCCATCCATACGCACGCCTGTTGATAAGACTAAGCGATCAGAGATAAATTTCTTGCTCAATTGTCCAAAAAGAGCGTATTTGTTCACTCTTAAATCCGTTCTAATTTCTTGATAAGTAGTTGCATTGATCTTTGTTAAATTCGTATAGCGAGCGTTCTCATAACTTACCCCATAACTTAGGATAAACTCTTTAGGAAGGTTGACTCTATGTTCTAAGCGAACCTTGTTTTCAGCTTCTTGAGACGTGTAATCAATGATTCTTTTTTGGCTTTCGTCGTTATCAACATGCTTGTAAATATCATTATTCAACATACTCCTACTAACAACAGCCGTGAAGTAGCCATTCTCCATGTAATGTTTGTAAACGGCTCCAACGGTATAATTCCATTGGAAATAAACAGGCAAACGTTCTAATTGGAAGCGTTGTGCTTCTGTTTTATTCGCATTTAAGTTTAATTTGAATCGATCACAAGCACCCAATCCAACAAAGTAAAGTTCGTTTTTCTCATCAAAACGGGTTCTGAACTTAAATTGGAAATCGTTATAAATCGGTAAGAAAGGCAAATCTAAAGCCTGAAAAAGAAACTGTAAATAAGATTGACGAACAGAGAATAAAAAGGTGGTTTTCTTTCCAATAGGACCTTCTAAAGTCGCTGCCAAATCACTAGAACCAACCGTAGCCGTAAAGCCTAAGCGATCATCACGACCATTTTTTTGTTTGAAATTAAAGACAGAACTCATGGAGTTTCCTCTGTTAGCAGGAAATGCACTACTATAAAAATCTACTTCACGAATAAAATCTACATTGATTAATCCATTAGGACCTCCCGACGAACCTTGTGTTGCAAAGTGATTGATATTTGGAACTTCTACATCATCCAAATAAAAGCGGTTTTCACTAGGACCTCCACCTCTAATCAATAAGTCATTTCTAAAACTGGAGGCACTCGTTACTCCAGGTAGAGAACGTATAACCTTAGATATATCTCTGTTTCCTCCAGGGTTTCTTTGAATTTCTGCTGTACCAATGGTCTGTAAAGAGACTGGGGCATCAGCAGGTTGCTTAAAAGGAGATGCTTTGACTACAACTTCTTCTATATTTTCTGTATCTTCATCTAATGAAAAGTCAGCAATAGCAGGTTTTGAGTTCGTTACTTGTATTTCTCTTATGGCTGCGGTTTTGAAACCTAAAAATACAGCATTAATAGTATATAAACCTGGCTCTAGATTATTTAACTCGTAATTACCATCAATATCTGTTGTCACTCCAGTAGTCGTTCCTTCAATGAATACACTAGCAAAGGGGACGGGTTGATTACTTGCAGCTTCAAGGACTTTTCCTTTTATAATTCCTGTTTGGGACCAACTGAAATAAGGAATTGTAATTATTAGGACAAAAAGAAAGAACTTTTGTAGACGATTAGAATGCATTTTAATATTTTTTTATTGTAATATCAGTTTGATATATTGTGATAACATAGTAATTATGAAGTGATAACATAGTATTGCCTATTAGGTTTAGGTTCTGTGAAAAAAAGTTCATTTTATTTATATCAGGTAAGTAGATGAACAAAATTAGTAGCTTAAAAATTGGCGTATATTTTTTTGCTAACGAGTTGTAAAACGTAGCTTTAGCGGGCTAAAGCGAGGCTTTTTAAGGAAGATAGCGGACAAAAGATGCCCAATTTAATGTTAATTACTTTTGTCCAACTACTTACCTGATCTAAATAAATGATAACCTATTGACGGCTAAATTTTGCAACTAACTTCTTTAAAAAGCTTCGCAATAGCCTACTATTACTTTACTTTTTGCATCGCTAGTCACTAAAATTTATTGCAATTTTACTTATCATTTATTATAGACAGTCACTTAAAACTGTACATAAAATTAATTAGAAATTCCTTGACATTTTGAAGGATAAAAAAAGCAGGTGATTTTGAAGTTATGACACAATCAAAACACCTGCAATATGAAAAAAGTCTTCATCAAAGTAGCAGCTATGGACTCTATCAGACGTTCAGTTTGCTGATAACTTAAAATCATTCTAATTTATATTTCCACATCTTGGTTGGAAATGTTGTGCTTAGTACTTTTTTATTCTATAACCATTCAATAATATGATTAATTGCTAACATATGATTTCCTATCTGGCAGTGCTGCTCACCTCCTTCTTCTTTAGTAAATATGCGACCACTAAGCCTTTTTGCATTCTTTAATTTTTTCATTAAAATATGATAATGTTTTAGTGGGATGTAGTGATCGTGTTCACCAGCTAGCAAAAGCACAT
>CALDEP010000201.1 GCA_937942475.1 uncultured Aureispira sp. | reverse complement strand
TCAAGATTTCAGAAAAGCGATTCCAAAAGTCGATGCTTTTATGAGTCAATTTGAAGAAGAATTTATCGGTTGTGCCGAAATTAACTTAAAATACGAAGGCTACATTCGCAAAGAAAGAGATCAAGTAGAAAAAATCAATCGTCTAGAGAATGTTCGTTTGTACGAGATTGATTATGCAACCATCAAAGGACTTTCTTCGGAAGCGGTTGAAAAATTAAATCAATTGCAGCCTGCTACTATCGGGCAAGCAAGTCGTATTAGTGGGGTTTCTCCTGCTGATGTGTCTATTTTATTGGTTTATGTTGGACGATAATTTAAAATAGGCTTTTTAAGTCTTTTACATAAAATTTAGAAGTCGCATACAGTCATTGTATGCGGCTTTTTTTTATGCTTTTAGTTTAATTTATAGCCTTAAAGCAAAACACAAATCTCGCTAAGTAGATGTTTATCAACGACCTATTAAAAACAAGTCTAAGCTAGCCCTCATAGGCTTTAGCCTTCTTTTTGCTACCACCAAATTGTTATGTTTTATTTTTTAGCTCATTCAAAATTATTTTAAAATATACATAACTATCTTAATAATAATTTATTATGTAAATTATTTTTCGTAACTTTTACTATGTTATTATAATTAATACTTCGTGGATTTTTGCACGAAGTATTGATAATAACTGTAAAAACCCAACACCCTAAGCCCTCAAACCATAGCATCAACTACCGTTATTATTACACAATAGCAAGTTTAGAGAAGTCTTTTATTACAGAACTGACAGAGCTAAAACCTTAACATGAAATACTGCTTTCTGCCCAAGAAAGCCCATTGAATCAATGATCATAAACACATAGTATTTTCTTATCTCCAATCTACTTGGACATTTCATCTATTGTTTACGCACACTTAAAAAAAAGTATATGATTCAGTTATTAAAAACGCACAGCAAAAATAAGGATACCAATGAAGTCCTTTCATTGATTAATTCTAATCCTGAAATTCTAAATTCTAGCGATCACTATGGTAGTTCTGGTTTGATGATAATCGCTTATAATAAGCTAGATAAAGCTTTAGAACAAGCCATTGAGTTGAAAAAAAAGCTGTCCTTTCATGAAGCTATTATTTGTGGAAAAATAGACCTTGTAAAGGATTATCTCCACAAATATAAAGCAGACGAGATGAACGCACTTTCTCCAGATGGTTATCCTCCTTTGTGTTTGGCAGCTTTATTCAATCAAACAGAAATTGCAAAGCTACTCATCAAACACAAGGCTAATGTGACGCTTATTGCGAGAAATGTTTCAAGGGTAACGGCATTACAATCGGCAGTTGCCAAAGAAAACTATGAACTTTGTAGCATCTTACTTGAAGCTGGCGCAAATCCTAATGTTCCACAAATTCAAAATGCAACGGCTTTGCATTCGGCTGTATATAGAGGGAATTTAGCCTTAACTAAGTTATTGATTGAGCATGGCGCTTTTACTACAATCGAAATGAACACGGGTGAAACAGCCATGAGCATTGCTGAAAGCAAAGGCAATCAAGAAATTAAGGACTACTTAATGGGATTACAAGCCTCAGAATAATTAAAAAAAACAATTCTCAAAGCCAAAATTTAGCATTAGCAACTCTAAATTTTGGCTTTAAAAATGTGCAAAAACTACCTTTTAATCCATTTAATATTCATTTCGCCATCCTGACCTTTTAGATGAACGAAGTAAATACCTGGTGCTAGTTGATCCCAATTGGGTTGAATATTATTCACCCCTGAATGGACATTCCAATCTATCTGATCTAAACTGCGACCTGTGATGTCAATCAAAGCGATTTGAATCGTTTCGTTTCTTTCTGTTTGCAATTCTATGGTATAATTTTCATTAGAAGGGTTTGGATAGAGCAAGGCTTGTAAGCTCGCATTTGGTTCATGATGAATGCCTGTAATGCTCAAAGAGGCTGCAACGGCTGCATAAGCATTGATCTTGCCCCAGCCCCAAGTATTATCACCTGTAGCAGGAAGATTTCCAGTATAATTATCTTTAATCGCTGTATTGTATAATATTCCTTGGATTTGAGCAGGCGTTAAACTTGGATTAGCTTGCAACATTAGGGCTATAATTCCTGCAACAGCAGGGCTTGACATCGAGGTACCTTGTAGCATGGCATAAGAATAAGTGGTGCCATTTAAGGGCGATACAAATTCATTCATTACTAAGTTATAATTTCCTCCACTAGAAGCATAAGCAGGATCGACCGAGTTCACTGAAGAGCCAATTGCCGTTCCAGGACCTGTAATATTTGGTTTCGTTCGTCCATCTGCGGTAGGCCCTTTACTACTAAAATTAGCAATGTCATAAATGCTTTGCCCAAAGCTCATGGAACCTCCCGAACTATTGGTAAATGTTTCCTTAGACGTATAAGCACCAACGGCAATAGCAGAGTGTGTCGAAGCCATATCAGAAGCAGACATGGCATCGTCTCCATTGGTTGTAAATGAATAAACGTCCTTAGATAAAGAACCATAATAACCAATGGCTTCCAAAACATAGCCTTGCCACATATCTACTGTTCCTGTTTGACCAATGACAGATATAATTAATTTTTCTGGAACACGGCTATAAACATCCAATAAGACATGTGTTTTTCCATTAATATCACTTGAAACACTGGTCAAAGTAATAAAGCAAGTATCGTTGTTATTACCAATCAAAATAACTTGATGCGTTTGATCGTCAATACAATAAGTAGTAGAGCTAGCTACCGTTCCTAAAATGTTACGCAATTCAAACTCTAAGCAAAAGCTATGTGCGGTGTCTCCCCATATATCCACCCAGTTGGTATTTGAAGACAAGCCTGCACCAAAACCCAATACCGTACGCACCATCGTATCACTTGGACTAAAGGTCTTTTGTAAATGTACTTTTCGTCCTGCATTATTGCCTGCCGAAAGGACAAAGATTTTGCCTGGTCCAGTGGCATTATCACAAGCCTGAGAAAACAGCGCCAAACCATCGTGTGGTCCAATTGGATTTCCCCAACTTAAATTCGCAACTGCTGGTTTATTGACCGTTGCAGCATAATCATAAATATAGTTGATCCCATCTATCATATCGGTTAAGCCTGTATTCAGCCACATATTTAATTCGGGTAGAATACCAACATAAACCAAGTCGCTGTTGTAAGCCATTCCTCTAAATCGTTCGTTGTCTCCAGCAGGTCCTCCATAACCAGATCCGCCTGCAATTCCTGCTACATGTGCTCCATGAGAAAAGTTCATCACATCATAGGCCTTATTAAAAATAGAGGTAGAATCAATATATTCTGCGCCATATCCAAAGGCAGCAGGAGCCGTTCCTGTCCCTTTTTGCTCCCAAACAGATTTTAAGCGCAAATGGTTATAACTCGTGTCAAAATTGGCAGGATGGGTGTAATCAAAACCAGCGTCAATGATACCAACCACAACATCTTTTCCATCATAAGCCTGTGGCAAATTGATGCCATTGTGAACGCTGTCTGTATGTGTATGCACTCGTGCAGAATCCATCGCCATTGCAGTGGGACGATCCAATTCAATGGCTGCAATTCCAGGTAATTCACTAAAAGCTTCTACTTGTTCCAAAGGAACATAAGCCGTCCAAATGTCTTTAGATTTTGAGCCAATCATAATGTCTAAAGCTTTTAAATCGCTTTCATTGATGTTGGGCTTTACTTTTATCAAACTGGCAATATAAATTTTGCCATTGGCATCTTGTCGATAAACACATTCAGGAAGAATTTTTGCCCCTGAATACAAGTTTTTTTGCTTCCAAAGGTATTGCTGTGTACTAGCCGACAATTTGGGAAGCTCTTGGTCTTGTGCTTGAAGGTGGTTGATAAGAAAGAAACAAATAAAAAAAAGGAAGAATCTCATTTTGGATTGACTTTATGGTAAATAGAAACGTGAATAATGTTTGGATATTCCTGTGCTATTCTTAATATTAATACTTCGTGGATTTTTTGTTTTTTTATTAAAAAATCAAAAAAAACATCTATGCATCTATTTGATTATCAGCATTTTAACAAAATGATCAATAGAAACTTATTTTACTGATAATCAAATAGATACGATTTCTACACAAAGTATTGTAATATAATACCTTTATTTATTATTATTCATTTCTTGCAAAACAATTTCGGTTAAAGCTATTGGATTTTTAGTTCATATTTGATGATTACTTAATTTAAAATAACTCCACTAGAAAAACATTTTTTTTCTTAAAATTTGAGATTTAATCTAGACCACTCCTTATCTTAAAGGTGTTTAAAGTAGTTTATAAAACCAACCAACCCAAACCAACATGAAATACTGGATTAATAAAACCCAAAAAGAAGATAAAGTTATCGTTGTCACAAACGAGATTTTCTACAGTTATAGCCCCAATGAAAAAGACCTGATCGCTTTTCAAAATGAACTAAGGTTAGGTAAAATACCTACAAAACTATCTGGAATACAATTTTTCAGGATTAGGCACATTGATTTTGAAGATGGAAAAAACCACCTTGAAATTTATTACGACAAAAAAGAGGTGATCAAAGTACTAGTTCCTAATCTAATGGTTAGAAATGAAATCAAAGAAGCATTAGTCTCCATTGGTCCAAGTAATTTGCAACGAGATCAAACACAAAAAACATTCTTAGAAAAGGTTTCTAAGTACGGAATTGCCATGCTGATTACCTCTCTTATCACTTTTTTGACCTACAGTATGGCTGTTGAAATGGAAAATGGGACAGCCTATGCTGGCGATGGCTTAGGCAGCTTATTGATTGGTCTTAGTGAAACAACGGGACCTTATGGCGCTTTACTTTTAGGACTATTGATCAATAGTCTTATTCTACTACTGGCATATCCCAAAATGCAGCATTCTCCTACCATTGATCGCTTTTGGTATTAATATTTTGTGGTCGCTTTTCCGCTAAGTAAAAACACCTAGTTTTCAAAGTCAGGTATTTTTACGCATAAAAAAAAAGCACTTTTGCCCTACATTTGCTCTTGTAATGATGAAATTATTAAAAAGAAAAGTACAATTACTCAGGATTCAAGTACCATGTATTCCCCTTGTTTAGGTACTGAATCTTTGAATCTACTTTAAAAATGATGGTAGGATAAGGAAAACACATCTATAAAGCTATTTGAACATCTTGTTATATATATAGGTCCTAAATATATACCCTAATTGAACCTTTCAAAGCTTTGCCCCCTTCTATCCAAAGCAAGTATTGTATATTTAAGCAGTCTAAGAATTCTTAGGCTGCTTTTCTTTTGAAATATTTTGACATTTTCTTTTTCTTCGAATATAGGTTTTCTACCTTTGCTTTGTATTTAATACGGAATTAAATAACTACTTATTATCATTTTAAATGAATTGTTGAGATCAACAATTCATTCTTAACTAAATTTATAGAACCTAGGGTTCCAAAATTACAAACAAAAATGATCAGCTACAACAAAAAACGATTGAGCCAGAAGAAATTATTAGAGCTTTATCGTGCCTTGCTCAAACCTCGTATGATTGAGGAAAAAATGTTGGTTTTACTACGTCAAGGTCGAATCAGTAAGTGGTTTGCTGGAATTGGACAAGAAGCGATTGCAGTTGGTGTGACGGCAGCATTAAAACAGGAAGAATATGTGTTTACCATGCACCGAAACTTAGGCGTTTTTACGACTAGAGAAGTGCCTTTGGAGCGTTTGTTCTGTCAATGGCAAGGAAAACTTCCAGGTTTTACCAAAGGTAGAGACCGTTCTTTTCACTTTGGGGCACCTGAATTTAATATCGTAGGGATGATCTCCCACCTTGGACCACAGCTTTCTTTTGCGGGGGGTGTTGGTTTGGCTAGTAATTTGGCAAAGGAAGGTCAAATTGCCGTTGCTTTTACAGGAGAAGGTGGAACAAGTGAGGGTGATTTTCACGAAGCCTTGAATGTTGCTTCTGTTTGGAATTTGCCTGTTATTTTTGTAATTGAGAACAATGGTTATGGACTTTCTACCCCAACTTCGGAACAATATGCTTGCGAAGACTTGGTGGACCGAGCGAAAGGCTATGGCATGGAAGGACATAAAATTGATGGTAATAATATTCTAGAAGTTTACGATACGGTTGACAAATTGGCGAAATCCATGCGTAAAAACCCTCGTCCTATTCTTTTGGAATGTAAGACCTTCCGTATGAGAGGGCACGAAGAAGCTTCGGGAACAAAGTATGTACCAAAGGATTTGATCGATCATTGGGCAACCAAAGATCCAATTAGTAACTATGAACAATTCTTAATAGAAGAAGGTATTCTAACGGAAGATGCCATCAAAGAATTACGAAAAACTTATAAAAAAGAAATTGAAGCTGGACTAGAGATTGCCTATGCAACTCCTGATGTTGTTGCCAATCTTGAAACGGAAATGGAAGATTTATTTGCGCCACATACCTCTGTTTCTATAGCACCTGAAACTTCAAATGTTAGTACTCGTCGTTTGGTTGATGCGATCTCTGATGGGCTTCGTCAAGCGATGGAAAAGCATGATAATTTAGTCTTGATGGGACAAGACATTGCTGATTATGGGGGTGTTTTCAAAATTACAGATGGTTTTACAGAGCAATTTGGAAAAGAAAGGGTTCGTAACACGCCTATTTGTGAGAGTGCCATTGTTGGAATTGCGCTAGGTTTGAGCCTAAAAGGCTATAAATCAATGGTAGAAATGCAATTTGCTGACTTTGTAACTTGTGCCTTCAATCAAGTGGTCAACAATGCTGCTAAATTGCACTATCGCTGGGGACAAAATGTAGATATGGTCTTGCGTATGCCAACTGGTGGTGGCGTTGGAGCTGGACCTTTCCATTCTCAAAGTAATGAAGCTTGGTTCTTCCACGTTCCAGGGCTTAAAATTGTCTATCCTTCCAATCCAGAAGATGCCAAAGGCTTGTTATTAGCTGCCTTTGAAGATCCAAATCCTGTTCTTTATTTTGAACACAAGGCTTTGTATCGTTCTATGTCGGCAGATATTCCAGATGATTACTACACGGTAGAAATTGGAAAAGCAGCCATTGCCCGTGAAGGTTCAGAAGCTACGATTATTACTTATGGTAATGCCGTGCATTGGGCAAAAGCAGCCGTAGAAAGCTTAGGGGCAGATATAGAAGTCATTGATTTGCGTACCTTGTTGCCTTTGGATTACGATACTATTGCGGCTTCCGTTGAAAAAACGAATCGAGTCTTATTACTTCATGAAGATACAATGATTGGTGGTATTGGAGGTGAATTGTCTGCTTACATTGCAGAGAACTTATTTGAGCATCTTGATGCTCCGATCAAGCGGGTTGCTAGTTTGGATACGCCCTTTCCTTTTGCCAAGGATTTGGAACGTCAATTCTTACCTCAAGAACGTTTGTTAACGGCTTTGGAAGAGTTGTTGGCTTACTAGATGCTAGAAAATAAGCCCCTTATGCAAGGGGTGAAAATATAGATAAAATGTGTTGGTGCTAAAGGTGCTAACACATTTTTTTTTGTTATTAAGGAGGAAGTAACAACAATAGATCTTTATCATAAAAAAGTGCTTAGACTTCCAATAGAAATCTAAGCACTTTATTTATTTCAGGTTGACTATTCTTATATTACAAATACGTCACCTCATCCATTTGTACATGTATGTTACGAACATCTAGAGCACGATCATTCACATCCTCTCCACTGTTCTCCAAACGCAAAACACCACGAGGACAAACGGCAGAACAAACGCCACAACCGACACAAGAAGCACGGACAATATCTTGTCCACGTTGTGCGTAATGACGAACATCAATGCCCATTTCACAGTAGGTAGAACAGTTTCCACAAGAGATACATTGACCTCCATTTGTTGTAATTCTAAAACGTGATTTAAAGCGTTGTACCAAGCCCATTAAACCAGCCAATGGACAGCCATAACGACACCACATTCTATTGCCCATCAATGGATAAAATCCAGTTCCAACCACTCCTGCAAAGACAGAACCAATTAAGAAACCATACCATTCTTTTATACCATTGGCGCTAATGCCCAAAATGCTCTCCTCTCCTGTTATATAATGATAAATCAACACTAGAGTCATAACTGTTACAAAAACCATGACGGCATGAATTACATAACGTTCAACTCTCCATGCTCTGACGGACTTGTCTGATAGTTGTCTAAATGGATCACCTAATGTCTCTGCCAATCCTCCACAACCACAAACCCAAGAGCAGTACCATCGTTTTCCGTACAAATAAGTAAACAAAGGAACAACCACTAAGGTCAACAAGATGCCCCAAATAAACATCCCTGTTCCAACGTTCATTCCAAGAAAATAATTCTCATTCTCAACCAACATACCATTCAAACGGTACTCTGCAAAGAAGCTATAATCCAAAGGCCAAGGCGTTAATAAATTGACAGAAGGATTATTTAAACGCCCTAATATTTCTGGTAATAGAAAAGCAAAAGCCAATTGGAAAAAGATAACAGATCCTGTACGAATTAACTGATATCTGTTGTGGCGATATTTCACCAACATACGAATACCCATTACTACCATGACCAAACAGTACAAGAATCCATACAAAAACCATCGATCGGCATGTTTGCCTCCTGATAAAAATTGTTTAATTGGATCGACTAACAACACCCAGTTTGCAATATAATGTGGGTAAAAATAAAGGATGATGTAAAAGGAAATCAAAAAGGTTCCCATGACAACTCCCATCCAACCATTGCCAATACTGGTCTTAGTTGGTGCACCAGGTTCTTTTCTTTCTCGGCGTTCTGCTAAAAAGATAAGTGTCATAACAACAAGCGTAAATAAAGCCGTTCCCACAAAGTACAATTGTGCCTGAGGCTCCATATAAGCCATATAACAAGAAATACCAATCGTTGTCCCAACAGCTACTGTTTGCAGAATGGGTATAATGCCTTTGGTAAACGAGCTTTGAAAAATTCCATCGTGCTTAATGCCTGGAAGTTTTTGCAGACCTGGCAAAATGTACATTAAGGCTCCAATACTTCCCAAAACGAAAATTAGAAAGAAAAATAAGCCCACATTATTGGGTAACATTCCTCCTGTTGCGGTTGCTGTTGTAAGCGAAGCAGTATAGGTTTTTACGTCATAATCGCTCATTCTGTAATCCCATTCCCCTACTCCATCGGGTAAGGTGGTTGCATTCCAAACATTATTAGCAGGATCTACTCCAGATGCTTTGTCTAGTGCCTCTTTTGTCTTGTTTAATAAGACCTCTATTCCGCTGATGAAAGCTAAATTAGAAGCGTATTCTTTATTAAATTCATCTCCAGCTTGTTCTTTAAGCATCAATCCATGATACTTTTTCATAGGCTGAATCGCTGTATCGGACAACTGGTGCCGACTCAAGGTTACAGAGACAATAAACAGTCCGAAAGAAAATATAAAGATGGCTAATCCAAGTGTTTTTAAACTTTTCATAGAAGTGTTTTATAGCGTTGTTAATGGGGTTACTTCTGTCCGACGAACTTATTTTTCAAAAAACGAATGGCTGCTGTTAAATCTCGTTTTTGTTTCAGTTTCAGATTTTTGTTAAACTTCTTGTTGTACTGCTCAATGACAGCCGCTTCGTATTCGTCGTAAAATTCAGGGTCAAAATTTGCTAAACCTAAATTTTGTAAGACCTCTTCTATAGAAGTATTTTCTTCAATCCATTTTTCACAAACTTCATGTCGATAGCGAACGCCCATTAAATTAAATCCTAAAATTGCATTCGATTCTGTATCAAAAACGAGACGGATGCTTTTTCGTCCATCCTTATATTCCCAATACAATTGTGCATGATGCTCTGGTGGATTTGCTTGAACGTCTCCATAAACTTGGTATTCAATATCCAAAAACTTAGCAGAGTTAAACCACAAACAAGGAACATAAGGCGTTCGTTTACCACAAATGGTATGCGCAACCGTTTCTCCCATCATTCGCCCAGTATACCAAACCGCTTCAATGGGACGACGCCCATCCATAGGATTCATTAATTGAGCACAATCCCCCAATGCATAAACATCTGGTGCCGTTGTTTCTAAATAATCATTGACTAAAATTCCTCGTTGAGTATCTACATCACAGCCCTCAGAATCTTTGACAAATTTTATATTGGGGCTTACCCCTGCGGTTAAGCCTACAAATTCGCATTCAATTTTTTCTCCTGTATTGGTAATTACAGCCCTTGCTCGACCATTATCATCAGACAAAATTTCTTTCAGTTCTGTCCCTAAGCGCAAATCAATATGATGTTCTACAATGTGTCGTCCGATCATTAAGGATTCCTCTTTTGGCATCACAGCACTCCAATAGCTTTCTTCTCGAACTAAAAAAGTAACTGGAATATTTCTAGAGTGAAACATCTCTGCCATTTCTAAACCAATCAAACCACCTCCAACAATAACTGCTCGTTTCAAGCCCGTCGTGTACTTATCCATGCCTTGCAAATCTTGGTAGCTGTACAAACCTTGGACCGCATCCAAATCTTGTCCAGGCCAACCAAATTTATTGGGCGTAGAACCACAAGCAATGATTAATTTATCATAACGGATAGCATCTCCTTTGCGCATTTTCAGCGTTTTGGTTTTAGTATCTATATTATTAACATAGTCAAAGACCAAGTCAATTCGATTTTTCTCCCAAAACCAAGGTTCATAAGGTTGTGTATTTTCAAACTTCATGTGCCCCATGTAAATATACATCAGAGCCGTTCTTGAGAAAAAATACTTCGTTTCTCCCGATATAATGGTAATTCTTTTATCACTCAATTTTCGGATAAAACGTGCCGCTGTAACGCCACTAATTCCATTACCTATAATCACAACGTGTTCATTATCTGTTGCCATAAAACGGAAAGCTTTTTGGTTATTAAAAGGGTGTTCTTTGGGTTCTTCTCAACTCAATGGTTCTTTTTTTCGGTTCTTTGACAATTTTTGCCAAGGCTTACAATTTAACCTTTTTTATAGACTTGAGGCTTTAGTTATAAGTCGTAAGTAGAAAGTCGTAAGCTTTTTAATTATCAACACGTTACGACTTTCTACTTAAAACTTACGACTTATAAAGAATTAGTAAACTTAAAGCACTTAGTCTCATTTTGGCAAAAATTGTCAATCAACCTTTTTTTCTTAAAATCTATATCTCAATCCTAGGTTATAAGTCATAATGGTATTTGCACCAGGTGATATCACATCATAAAGTCCTGGTATTGGAATGTAGTAACTATACATTGCCTGTATTTCTAACTTTGGAGTCAACATATACTTTACGCCTACGCCCCATTCTAGAAAATACATCGTGGTTGCAAATACAGTAAATCTTGGTGTTACAAAATAATTCAAAAACCCTCTTAACAAAGGGGGTTGAAACTTAAACGTCTCTCCAGGACGAATTGGTTGCCAAAAAGTCAAAGCGACAAACAACTGTGCTTGAGCGGTAAACGAATGGCTATAATAAATTTGTGTCACACTATACAAGCTATTATCAACGGTATTATCTTTTGGCAAATTTTGTATCGGTAACATTACCCCTTGCTCAAAAGACAAGCTAAGGTTCTTAAAAGGCGCAAAACGCACATTCAATCCAACATGAGACAAGCCCCAATCAGCATATCTTTCAGTTGTGGAGGTCTTTGTGCCTGCGGGGGTTCTTTCAAATTCAAAGACCTTGAAAGGAGAAGCATTAAATGGATCTCTTTCTCTAGTAGAACGCAACAAAAAAGTAACCCCAACATCTAGTTTTCCTGTTACTCCATAAAATGCACTAAAATAACCGTTATAATAAGCATTTCTAGTTCCTGTTTCCTTCTCTCCGTAAGTCACACTGTACAAGCTATTAAAAATCATCAACTCTACACTATTCTTTGGCAGTGTAATCACTTGTGCCGAAGGCGAGTAACCAACTTTCTTTTTCTTCTTTTTTAAAACTGTATTGGTATTATCATCATAGGCATTCAATCGCCAGTCATAATTGCCATACTTCAATTGTGTTTCTTTGTTAATTTTCTTTACACGATATTGATTCAAAAAATCAATGGTTGAAGCACCAAAATCTAGGCGATTTGTTTTAAATATTCGAGGAAGTACGATTTCATTTACCTCGTTATTGTATTGAATGTATTTTGCATTATTCATAAATGCAATGGCTCTGTCTTCCAACTGAGCATTCAATTTAGTGGGTTGGTAAGCAAAGTCTACAATCGAAGCACTGCTCATCGAGCCATCCACTAAAACAAAATGCAATAAAGGATCTTGAAACGTTTCTAATATATATGCCTTTAAGCTTTCTAAAGTATATGTTTTTCCTGCTACCTCTTGTTCAATTTCATCCCAAAAAGTCACTACTTCATTGGGTGATGCAATCGGATAATTTACCACAACTGTATTAATAACCAAAAGGTTATAGGCATTAATAAAAAAGGCCTTTTGTCCTTCCTTCTCAACAGTCGTCAAATTTGCAGATGCAATCTGTTTAACTAAATCATTCAAGCTTTCTGGGTCTTGATGTAGCAATTTGTATTGCACGCTATTGTGTTGCGCATAATTAGAAAAAAATGAATTAGATGCTTCAAAAAAAGCATCCATATCTTGTGCCTTTGCACTAGATGTAGCGAATAGTAAAAGTGTAAAAAAAAATAGTCCTAGTTTCATGTGTTATATACAATTGACCTGCTCTAAATAGAATAACTCCCATTTCCGTCCTGTATTATGGCTTCATTTATCAACGTAAAATCAAACAACACCTTATCCTTGTGTTTTATCATTCGTTAATTCTGAGAATAGCATTCTTACATTAGATGCAAAATGATTAAGAGTCAGCAAAAGTACTAGTATATGCGTATAAATTAAGTTAAAATTAGGTTTAGTTTTAATTAATTATGATAAGAATAACCTATACATAGGAATAATTCATCTTTAGCTTGTATTAATTATGCCAAAACACTAAGAGCCTGTCTAAGGAATGTGTAAAAAATAACTTAGAGCGTTTTCTATAAGGTAAGCCTTTTAGGGGACAAATTGCTGCAAAAGACTTAAATTATTTTACGAAGCTCCTTGCTCAACCTTATTTCACTTGGATGGCGGTTCTATAACGAATCCCTACATTAAATGTCATTACATTTTTAGCACCAGCACCCGTATAGATATCTGCTAAGCCTGGAATTGGGACATAGTAGGTATACAAAGCCTGTATTTCAAACTGTGGTGTAATTAAAAATTTGGCCCCAAGCCCCCATTCTGTAAATGTCGTAGTGGTTGCATATAGAGTAAATCGTTTGGTGGTATACCAACTAAAAAATGCTTTTAAATATGGTACTTGAAAGTTAAATTTTTGTCCTGGTACAATTGGTTGCCAAAATGTCAGCGCAATAAATAACCCAAACTTAGAATTAAACTGCTTGTCATAATAAAACTGCGTCACCCAATATAAAGCAGGATCTACGGTGTTTCCAGCAGGAATTCCTGTGATTGGGAAATAGAACGCTTGCTCGAAAGACAAGCCTATTTTTTTGAATGGAGAAAAACGAACTCTTGGTCCTAAATGCGTCAATCCAAAATCGTTGATGGCTTGCATTCTAGTTCCACCAGGCGTAACAACACTATCGACTCCTTTTCTAAATTCAAGTGCACGGAATGGCGAACTATCAAAAAGATCGTTGGCACGATATGATTTTAGAATAAAATCCCAGCCAATATCAAAGCGTCCAGAAATACCATAAGAGAATAAGAATAAACTGGAAAAGTAAGAACCTCTATTTCCAAAATCTTTGTCTCCATAGTTAGACGTATAAAGCGTATGAAAGGTATTGAGCTCAAAGGTGTTTTTAGGCATTGTTGCTGCTGCAATAATAGGTTCAAAACCTGTTGCTTTGGTCACAGCACCTTCTGGAAGCGTCGTCGTTCCACCAAGAACGGCATCATTCAAAGTCCAATCATAGGTATAAAAAGTTGGTTTGACATCGCTAGGCAAAGGCGTTGTTATGTATTTTTTAATGAAGGCATTTGCATTCGGCTTAAAATCAGAAGCATACCAGTCAAAAATTTGAGAAATTGCTACCGTTCCTGCAAAGTCATCGACCTTGATAAATACCCCGTCATTTATTGCCGATTTGGTTCTCGCTTCTAATTGCTCCTCTAATTTATCGGGCATATAAGCAAAATTAGCGATTGGCGGGCAACTCACCGCAGCACAAACTAAGACAAAATGCAGTCTTGGGTCTTTGTATTTTTGTAATAATTCTTTTTGTTCTAAATTATTTAAGCTTATCTTTTTACCTGCTACTTTCTGTTTGATAAGGTCAAAAAAGCCTGGTACTTCTAAAGGCTGTGCAATCGGATAATTATCGACAACTGTCTTAACAACCAACAAATTATAGCTATTGATATAAAATGCCTTCAACTGTACCTCTGAATAAGCAGAAACATCTGCCGAGGCAATAAAATCAGTTAGCTTAGTCAAGGCTTTTGGGTCTTCTTTAATGGCTGCATATTGAATTTTACTACCACTAACATGCTTTAAAAAAAAAGCATCTGCATCTTTGAAAAACCCTTTTAAATCTTGCCCATTTGTAGTATTAATTACTAAAAAAGTAATCATAACCAATATAAATATTTGCTTCATCTTTATTATTTTACTTACGGTTCCTACAAAAAACACTTATTGTAGCAGGATGAAAATTAATATAATAATTAATCCACACAACCTATTTATAGCTAATTTTTTATTTTTCAAAAAAAAAGGCCTTTCGAGTCAGACCCCCGTCAACCCGAAAGGCAAGGACACACATTGAAAACAACAACAAATGTTGTCACTCTCAAATTAAATAAGACCTAAACCCTTGTCTTAATTCTTTATATCTTGAATTACATATTTTGTAATCTATTGCTCTTTTGTTGTAACAAATATATAATATCAAAAAAAAGAAAGGTGTCGCCTAGAAGACACTCCATGCACTTTATAAAAAAAATATTTTCAAACACCTTAAAAAAAACAAGCATAAAAAACTAACTGTCAATAATTTAAAAACAAAACAGCCTTAATATGAAAAAAGTGTACTTTTTTCATATTAAGGCTGTTTTGTAATTCTCCTGGTCCTTAAAAGGGACTTTTTTTTAGAAATTATTCTTGTTTATCGACTCTCCTAGTTCCTTGATACATCTCAAATTTCATGTATTGACATTCTAAACCACCATTAAATAGTGGTATTTTTTTAGAAGGTCTTAAACCAATAAAACGATTGAAATTTTGAACAGAACTGATCAACCAAGCATTGTAACCAGCACAATCCGTTTTCAATTTATCTCCAATAATTTGATACATGACTTCAATGTCTGCAAAGTCCATTCGCTCACCATAAGGAGGGTTGGCGATGATGGTTCCAGGTCCTTCTGGAATATTTCGAAACTCAAATTCCTTAGAAGACAAACGAATACAATCGTCCACTCCTGCTGCTACAACATGCGCTCTTGCATGGTCAATAATTTTAGGTGAAATATCCGAACCTATAATGCGTCCTTCATATTTACGTTTGGCAACTTTTGCTTCCAACCAAACTCGATCCCATAGTTTTGAATCAAAATTTTTCCAAGAAGCAAAGCCAAATTTTTCTCGTTTGATGTTAGGTGGAATATTACAAGCGTAAGTAGCCGCTTCTGTCAAAATTGTTCCTGAACCACAAAAAGGGTCAATCAAAGGCGTATTAATGTCCCAGCCCGAAAGCAAAACCATTCCAGCTGCCAAAACTTCGTTCAAAGGTGCACGGTGACCACTTTCACGGTAACCACGACGATGCAAGGATTCTCCAGAACTATCAATAGAAATAGTACACTTATCCTTAAAGACAATTACGTCAATTAATACATCTGGGTTGTTTTTGTCAACCGAAGGTCTTGCGCCACCTATTCGTCTGAATTGGTCTACAATTGCATCCTTTACTTTCAAAGCTACAAAATTGGAGTTGTTAAACTCTGGTGCTTTAATTACTTTGGCTCGAACGGCAAAGGTTTCATTTGCTGTAAACCAGCGCAGCCAGTTGATGCTGTGTGCAAAATTATAGAGGTGGTTTTGGTGCTTGACCGTTTCTGTATCCAAAGTATGCAGGATTCTTAAAGCGGTTCTTAATTGTAAGTTTGCTTTGTACAAAAACTCCAAATCTCCATCAAAGGAAACCGCTCTAGATAGTTTTTTAGTGCGAGTTGCCCCCAAGTCTTGTAATTCTTTTTCCAAAACGCCTTCCAAACCTAAAAAGGTTTTTGCTATGTATTCATTTGTCATAATATTCCGATTTAGCTACAAAAGTATTCTTTTTTGCTTTTATTCTTCCTTTTTATCCCTTGCATTTACATTAAAAGTAGGAGTTTTATAATCCTTAGGTAAATAATTCGATGGAATTGTCGTCAAATTCTCATCTCTTAGGCATTGAATCATGCAGCGATTTTAAAATTTGAATTAGTTTGCAAGCAATTAACCTGCTCTATGCTTTATAAATTTGCAAAAAAAAAATTAAACAACTACCTTTGTTCAAAAGATTCAGAAAAAAATGAAAGTTCGTCAAACTTATGCCTTCTTTTTGGTGTTATAAATGGACTGAACGAAAGAAATTCATTCTAGAATAATATTTAATAATAATGCTTCGTGTGTTTTTTGTTTTTAGCT
>CALDEP010000200.1 GCA_937942475.1 uncultured Aureispira sp. | reverse complement strand
CAAATCTAAAGCACTTACTGCTTGATCGTTATCCTCTTTTGTTGGTTCGAAACCATCTAAGCTAAACTCATACAAAGGATATCCTAAGTTTTCGTAGGTACCTGTTTCGATGGCATGTGGGCGATTTACACGTAGTTTTACCGTCGCTTCTGTTGGCGGTATCTGTCCGAAATCTCCTCCCATTTCTACTCCTCGTTCTAATAATGCCATTGACGCCCAGGTTATATCCATGTTGCGTACAATATTATTATCTGCCCAAAAGATCACTGGTACTCCATTGTATTGCTCTATTATACTTGCACAAGAGTCATACTTCGTCCGAGTTACATAAATAATATGTTGTCCTCCCAATACCGATCGTAAGAATTGTACATTCTCATCAATTGACCCTGGTCCTGCTACTTCTGTTGCTGTTGGATTAAAGATCATATCATCTCCTGTACTTACTCCACTTGCTATACTTTCTTCAATTACTACTCCATTATATAAGGAGTTTTCTCCAAAGAATATATTCAAACGCTCTCCTGTTTCTACATCATAAGCGTAGCCTGGGAACCATGACATTCCTACACTACTCTGATCCTCTGACATGTCTTTGTTTCTAGAATAATACGTGGGTTTATTGATCCCCGTATTTCCTTTCCACTCCATTTGACGACGATTCGATGGCGCTGTTTGTCCCAAATAACCACCCCCGTGATAACGGTTGAACGTTTCTGTTACGATACATCTACTCCATTTACTTTGATCTGGAGTCATCACTACATTCACATTGTTCAAGGCCGTTAACATCGTATCTCGTACTTTTGAACCTACCGTTGAACTTTTGTTTCTAAATCGTGCTCCTGAAGAGCCGATGTTCATCAAAGAGAAGTAATAATTTGTTGGTCTTAACTCTCCATCACACAACATGAACGGATACCAGCCACCTATACTGGTTGAAAACTCTTTGTTTGGATCAAACAACTCATCGTCTTCTCCTGGTCCATTTTTAATCATGTTATAGACGCTTTCGCCATCTTCTACTCCTTTGTACCATTTTCCATAAGTCACACTATCGGAGTACAAAATTTCTGCTCCAACCCAACCTGTGTTTTCCCCTATATTTAGTTCTCCTTGTCCACTTGCTCCTTCTCGTTGTTGCAAGCTAATAGAAATACCTAAATCTGGTACATATTGTTCATAATCCCAATCCATTGTTTGGAAAGAAGACCACAATACCGTTGGATCATTCGCATCTTTTAATACCCAGTAAATAGAGTCTGCTAATGTAGGAAAGGTATCTTTTGTTGACAGATAAACACCTGTCGCACTATCTCTTGTCCAAGTGTAATTCTCATCACAAACAAACAATTGATAGGTTCCTGCTGGTACACGTAAGGGATCTACTACCTTTACATCTACTGGCGCTCGTCCTGCTACATAGTCTATTCTCCCTACGTTTTCACCATTTACAATCGAACTTTCGATACTTCCTAGGTTCGCAATTTCTAAAAATTGTTTTGAACCTGTTCCTGAACCATCTATTCTTGTAATTCCTGGTCGATCTCCATACGCTGATTGCAAGCTAACTCCTGAATATTCTGAGTCATTGATTCTTGGAATCGCGGTATAAATATTAAAGTTTCGACGTCCTTGTAGATATGGTTTCGCTTGACCTGTATTTGCGACAGGATCAAATGGTAGGTATTCGTTATGCGCATAAGCAACCACACAGAAATAATATTGCTTGTGATTGATTAAGTCTTTTTCTCCTGGTGCAAATTGATCTTCTAAAATTCTGAAAGTATGTTTAACACCTCCGTTTGTTCCTTCTACTTGTATAGTAGGAATAGAAACATCGATACCTAAATCCTCATCTGCAAATTTTTCCCAGTTTGCAATTTTAGAAATGCCATCATTTATATCTGTTTGGAAAATCAAACGGGCTTTTTCTTCATCATCCAATTCTGTTACAGAAAGGTTGGCATCATTTACTTGGTAAATTTTGTACCCTTGGAAATCATAGGTAGTATCCAATGGTGCAAATGTTCTAGTTTCTGCAGGAGCTTCTGAATATCCTAATTGATAATTATTTTGCTCAGCAGAGTAGTACAGATTTAAAACCAATTCTTTATCCATTTCAATTACATCAATATATGGCGCATCTGGTCCATCTGTAATTTTAAAACAGTTGTCAAATAAGTTTTGAGCCAATACATCCGCTTCTACCAATGGGCGCAAAGAAGGACAAGGATAATCAGGGATACTAGGTACCCAAACTACACCTGAAATCATCTCGTTTGTCGCTCCTGGCTTCAAAACAAATGGTCCTGAAGTATGCAAGAAACGTTGATCTAAACCAGACAAAGACTCTGTACACATTGACCATGCACCTCCACCACTTTCGTTTGGAAATGATGGGAATACATAAGGCGTTGAAACACCAGCTTGACTACTTGGATCATATCCGTCACCACCATAAGAAATATTCGTACCATTTGGCCAAAATCCTGAAATCAAGCGATAGAAACCTAAAGCTGCTGTTGGATCACCTTTTGGATCAGAATTACTATTAATATGGTATTGGAAAGAAGATAATCCTATCTCAGCTCCAGAAGAATCCAATGGACCTCTAAAGTAATCTACTCCTAATGCAGGAATATCTGTTCCGTAACCAGCAGCACCTGCTGTTCCACAAGGATTATCATCGTTTGCATCTTGGTTATAAACATAACCCATTCCTGTAACCGTATCACAACCAATATAATCATCATTCGCACAACCCAAATCTGGATCAGACCACAATGAGAAATAAGTATCATTTAAAGCTAATTTATTTCTATTTAATAGCTTATAACGATAAAATGTTTGGTTGTTAATTGCATCTGTTGTACGGTAACCAAAAGCAGTTACTTGGATTTCCATTTTCATGGTTTGTCCATTCGTTTGTGTATGCAAGTTACCATTATCATTATACACCCACCAAGTCATTTGATCGGCATATACAGGGTTGTTGTAATTTGCAGCCTCACAACCAGCTACCTCAATAATTGGGTGATCTCCTTGATATGGATCGTAAATTCCATCATTATTCGCATCAATAAATGGTGCTAAATCTTGATTGTAATCACGAATATCAAAACCATGAATTCCCAAGAAATGAGGGTTACCTTTTGCAGGCCATCCCAACAAACCTCTTGAAGGTGTACCTTGTACACCAGGATTTAATGGATCTAAAAAGTCACCACGTAGAAGCGTGATATCATCACCCAACACCGTAAAGTGTCTATCCCAACGCTCACAATCCGTTTTTTCAATGGTTCCCAAATCTGGATCCAAAGGTCCTGTCCAATAGTCATTACCATTAGAACGGTACGTTTGAGCCGCAAGAATCAAGTTACCACCATCATCATAAGCTCCTAACCAGATTGCTCCAGCAAATAAAGCTGAAATTTCTGGTTCACCTGAAGCAGGATCGACGTTTGGTACAATATAGCGAGCAGTTCCATTACCATCCCACCACATATCACCTCCCGCACGCAACATAGCACGAACGTTATTAATCGCCAAATCTGTCTGAGCACGAGACTCAGTACAATCTGCACGGAAGGAATTATTTTTATTGTTATTGTTTTTTTGTGCAGTAGCTCCTACAAAATCTCGGGCCTCGGTAGAGGTAAACGCCAAGAAACAAGATAGGATTACTGACAAATATCTTAGTTTATTCATCTTCTTTTTAATTTATGCTGGACAGAGTAGGAGTTCCGAACAATTGTTCGGAACTCATTTGTCTTTATACTTTTTTAATTAGAAACTAAATCTTAATCCTAAGAAAATTCGTCTAGGTCTAGAAATATTGAATGGATTGTTCATACGCAAATCATACAATGTTTCATAAGAAGCTGGTTGAGAAGCTGCGAAACCTGGACCAGGACTACCTGCTGTTGTCAAGAATCCATCATCGGTAGAAGAACCTGTAGTAGAATATACTGCCAATGGATTTTGAGTGTTTAACAAGTTTTGGATACGTAGATATACATTTAAGCGAATAGGATTTTTAGATTTTTTACCAATCACAAAATCTCTATCAAATCTCAAGTCAACACGAAATGCCCAATCCATGCGAGCTCCATTGATACTACCGTCTGTAATACGGTCAGCAAAGCTAGTTCCAATACCACCTGGAATTTCTTTAAGAGTATATGGACGACCAGAGCTAGCGTTAAATGCTAAGTTAATCCCTGTATTTTCTAAGACGTCAAATTTTCCGATTTTTGGTCCGTTGTATTTATCACCACTTTTGAAACGGTAATCCATCATTACATAGAATGTATGTCTTTGATCAAAAGAAAGTGGGAATACATATTTCAATTCTTTAGCTGCAATACCTGTAGATGAAGTTGGACTTGATCCAGTACCTTCAGAGAATGCTAACGTGTAGTTTGCTAAAATACGCAAGTTGTTGTTTTCACGCATGTCATATTCCAACTTAAAGGCTTTGGTTGTAGAGAAATCACTATTACCAAAAGAACTATAAGTAGAAGGATATGCATTGATAAACTCTCTTACTTGGATTAAATCTCTTTCTTCTCTGTATAATAAAGAAACTTTAAATTTAGAGAAATCCGTTATTTTTTGTTGGAAACCAACCTCGTAGTTAATCGTACGTTGTGGTTTCAAATCTGGATTACCAATCAAAGAACCTCCAGCAACTAACTCTCTAAAGTTATAATAAGTATACGGAGAAGCAAAGGCACCAGTTGGTGGACGTTGCGACAATACATCGTAATTTGCATAAAAGTTCGCTTCCTTAGAAATTGGAAAAGAGAACGCAATACGAGGCATTACAATCAAAGTTGGTGTATAATCACGGAATGCTTCCGTTGGATTGTACGATTCACCTTGAGGGTCAATTTCTGCTGTACCAAAACCTTTTAGCGCTGGTAAGATAATAGTCCCTAATTCATTCGCATTATTTACAGGGTTACCCTCTGCATTATACCATTGTTCACCACTTCTATAACCAACAACAACAGCATCTTTGTTATTATCATTTACATAAACTGCAAAGTCATCTCCGATGTTATCTGGACGGTTATAAGTAACATTTTGACCTGCTGCATATAGAGATTGATTGCTCTCAAACTCTGCTGCTGTTTCATATCCTGTAATAGAATAAGGATCATTTAATACTTTTGTATTTGCATCATAGCTATCAAAACGTACTCCGATATTACAAATAATATCTTTGTAAGTAAATTTATCTTGAATATAACCAGCAGCATAAATTGGCTTGTTTGGTGCAATTGGACGTGTTTTAATTTCACGACCATCTGCTAGGATTTCCGTTTCTGTAAAGAAAGAGAAAAAGTCAATATCTGTACCAGTAGGATTTCCTAAATAATCATATCCAAAGTAGTTCATTACACTACTACGTCCTGTAATTAAAGTAGTAGCCTCAAACCATTCCAAGTTCATTTGGTCTGGAGTCAGTTCGTGTACATTTACCCAGTCACGCTTATCTAAACCCAATTCTTCTCTCAATCGTTGCGCAAACAAAGATTGTTCTACTTCTACACCTTCCTCATCTGTACGAATTAATGCTTCATACAAATCATATTGACGTTGTCTTACAGGATCGTAGTAAGTCTCCCCTGTTTTACGAGTTGGGTCTGTAGCATTTGAGATATGGTTATTAACTGTTTGTGAAGCTAAATTCCATAGGCTAAATGGACTAACATTGTAAGAACGATTCACACGTTGCTCAAACGTACCTCCTAACTGAATAGAATGACGAATAGGGCTTCCCGATCTCTGTCCCATTACTAAATCAAAGTTAGCTTTAATATTGGCACGAATTTGAGAACTGTTACTTTTACCATAACTTGAACCATCAGCACCTCCTGCTTGATGTGGTGCATTAAACAAACCATAAACACTTGTACGAGCACCTGTTTGTAATCCATTAATGATCTCCATCTCATCAATTGTTGTTGGAGCATTTGGATCAAAACTATTTGGATCAAAGTTAGGATCTGTAAAGTTATTTGGTTGTGAGATTAAGTTGTTATAAGAAGCTAAACCTGGATTGATATCTAAGTTTGGCTCATAACGGTCAAATGAGTTGTTGAAAGCCAAGTGACCATCTTCTACATTAACACCAATGGTATCTCCTACTGTATTTGTAATAAATACAGAGTCAACCGCTCCAATTACAGGATTACGACTTTGGTAGAATTTACCTACATATCCATATTCCCACAAACGATCTTTGTAACGAGGATCTTCATTAGAACCATTCGTTTGTGAATAATCTCCTTGCAACTCGTAACTAAAGTTTTGGAAAGCAGATTGTAGCGTAGTTGAATCACTGTCTTCGCTATCACCACCTGGTTGCGTAGAACTTACCGTATGACGGAATCGTCCAGATACACGCCAAGTATTTTCTCTATACGTTGGGTTATATTGATAGTTAAACAAACGATTTGCAACTCCTGCACTGTTTCCCCAGTTAAACTGAGCTTGACCACCTGCTACAACATAAAAATCTTTGTTTGGCTTAAAGTCAATTTTTGCATTTGCTACAGCATAAGATTCACGAGCATTTGGACGAACTTGCGTTACTTCCAAATCATCTTGACTTATAAAATCGGCTGCATAAACACGACCACTACCACTAGGGTTAGTAACCAATGGATTTGCTAAGATTTCGTTTAGTTTATCTTCTTTTAATTGAAAAGAACCTAAAGCAGATGGGCGATTATCTAAAGTAGTAGAATAAACCCCTGCAAAACGATATCCTAAAATAGTAGATTTACGAACTTTTCCGTCTTTTTTTAGCGTATCACCCAATGAGTTTAACATTGGTTTTGCGATAATTGGACCAGAAAAATAAGCATCTGCACGATTAGCTGCAAAAGCATCTAAAAACTGAGAAGTTTCTACTTGTACCCCTCCTGTTAATGTAGAAGAAGGGCCTTTAGTAATAATGTTTGTGATCGAACCCGTCACATCCCCAAATTCAGCAGGAACACCCGATGTAATAATTTGCACCTGATCAATCTCTGTCTCAGGAATACCAAAGTTACCAATCACACGAACCCCATCAATATAGGTATCGTTACTTGAGCTACGACTACCATTAGAGTTTACAGCCTCACCTTCATCTGTCTGGTTTACACCAGCAGTTGTGGCTGTAATACTACCTATGTCACGTGTAGCTAAGTTTTTGATGTCTTCCGCACCTAAGGTCTGACCACCAGAAGTAGCATCTTGTTCAATCAATGGAATACGGTAACCACGTACAATAATTTCTTGTGTCTTACCTGTACTGTCTTTTCCAAAAACATCAGTACCTTCTTCCATTTCAATGTCAAATCGAACAACTTGACCCAATTTAATTACAACTCCTTCTGTCCTTACGGTAGGAAAACCTACATAAGATACTAATACATCATAAGTACCAGCACTAACATTTGAGAAGTTATAATTTCCATCAAAGTCGGTTTGTGTTCCGGAGGCTTGCACCCCGTCTTTTTCTAAAACTACATTTGCAAAAGGGAGTCCTTCGTCGTTTCCAACATCAATAACTTTCCCTTGCAAACTACCTGTTGTTTGAGCAAACAGCGTACTGCTCCCCAAGAATAACAGAGTCAACAAAATTATGTAACGAACCATAACCATAAGAACTTTTAAAAAAGTTAAAAAATTAAACGTTGTTTTATCTATTGTACATTTAAGTACAGCATTCAAATTCAAAGTAATGTTGAGCTAACCAAAACTCTTCACTACTTTATGTCTTTATTTTCACCTAAAGTAAAGCTAATGTCTAAAATATAAAACTTGGTAACCAGCCAAGTTTAGAATGCTTTCTAATCAACAGATCCTCATCTGTATTGCCCTATTTTCCAAATGACTTATTTTTAACATAAATATTGTGTCATTTTTTTCATAGAGGCATTGTTCTGACTACAAAAACATCTTATTTGTATTCTACACCAGCCTTTTTTTTGTCTCTCACTTGTTGAGTTAACTATTTTTCACAAAAAAAGCAAAATTGATAACAAAACCATAACATTCTACATAAACACCTATCTACAAAGCCTTTAGCTCTTAAAAAAGCATTCTTTAATTTGTTTTTGTTATAAGTTTTTGTATTAATTCGGTTTTTAGTGACTAACAAAAGTATCATCAAATTCCGACAATTCCAAGTCTATTGCTTCATAATTCGGTCAAGTAACAAATCTGCCAAACGTTCCTTGGACTCTACGGTCCATCCAGCGATATGAGGAGTCACTAAGACATTCTCACGAGCAAATAAATCTTGAAACAACAAATGCTCTTTTTTTGTGTAAGTATTTGGCTTTTCATTTTCAAAGACATCCAAACAAGCACCAATCACTTGACCAGAATCCAAAGCATCTAAAAGCGCTTGCGTGTTCACTATATTTCCTCTAGATGTATTAACTAAAACCAGTGGCTTTTTAAATTTCCCCCAATAGTCATCATCAACCAAACCTTTTGTTTCTGATGTAGAGGGCAAATGTAGGCTTAACACATCGGCTTCATTTTGTATCTGCTCCATGTCGGTTTCTATTACATGTGGCATTTCTTTGGCATAATTAGATTTGTATTTATCATAAACCAGTACTCGTACTCCAAAACCAATCAGTCGCTTTGCAAGTGCCATTCCAGTGTAACCAAAACCAATGATTCCTACTGTTTTGCCCATGAGTTCCCAACCTCTATTTTGTTCTCGTTGCCAGTTTTTTTGGCGGACTTGCTGGTCAGAACGGCGTAAATTTATGGCAAAGCTTAACAACATTCCCATGGCGTGTTCTGCCACTGCGTCACAATTGCCATCTGGCGCCCGATGAACAGCAACTTTTTTAATTTTGGCATATTCCAAGTCTATAATCTCTAAACCCGAACCTAATCGACCAATAAACCTTAACTGTGTAGCCTTGTCTAAAAAAGAGCGATCTACTGTAATTTTGCTATTAATAATAATTCCTTGATAATCATGGATAATAGCACGCACATCTTCCAAACTAATGGAAGGCATATAATCACAACAATAGCCTCCAGCTGTTAATCCCTCGATTAGCAATTGGTGAACATTATCTGTTATTAGAACCCTAGCTTGTTCTTTTATTGTCATTTCCTATCTTGTTTAATCATTTACCGAGCCTTTATAGCACCCTTATTACAGTTAAACTGTGTGGTATTTCAGGCACGACATAACTCGACAAATATAGAAGATTTTGAATCTTCTAGGCAAGAAAGGATTAACAATTTATCACTTTACTTAGGATAACAGAATCTAATTTTTATCTAAATGTTCAATTCAGACAAAGCATTAAATGACTATTATTGGAATAGTAAACTTTGGTAAGGTTAAATACAGAATATACATCTTGACCATCTACAAGCGTCGTTGTAGATTCAGAGTAAGTTGGAGGTTGAAATGTATTTACAGAATTAATTGATTTTTTGAATAGTGTTGGGAAACTATTGTATCAATTAATATTCAAATGTTAAGTTGGTAAGATAAACAAAATCTTCTACAGAAAGATTTTCTGGTCTTTGTAGAAAGAACTTGTCTTCAAATATAACGTTTTTTGGGAGAAATTGTTTCATAGAGTTGCGTAACATTTTTCTACGCATCCCAAAAGTTGTCTTAACCACCGCTCTCAAGCGGGTTTCATCACATCCTAAATTTTTAAAATCTTTTTTTCTTTGCAGTCGAATTACCGCAGATTGAACTTTTGGAGGTGGTGTGAAATTTTCTGGACCGATCGTAAATAAGTATTCTACGTCATAATAAGCCTGCACCAAAACCGTCACCACTCCATACGCTTTTGAGTTTGGTTTAGCAGCAACACGCTCCGCCACTTCCTTTTGAAACATACCGACCAACTCAGGAACATGCTCTTTGTTTTCTAAGGTTTTGAACAAGATCTGAGAAGAGATATTATAAGGGAAATTACCAATAATAGCATAAGGCTCTTTAAAATGGTCTTCCATTTTCACCTTCAAAAAATCTTCTGCAATAATATCAGGAACCAAGCTAGAATAGTGATGTGCTAAATACATAACCATGTCACGGTCAGCCTCAATCACTTTCAATTCATGCTCTGTATACTCCTTCATCAAGTGCTTCGTCAACATTCCTTGACCTGGACCTATCTCCACGACACTTTTATATTGATCTCTCAATAATAAGCTTTTGGCGATATCACTCGCAATAGATTCTTTGTTTAGGAAATGCTGTCCGTATGATTTTTTTGCCTTCATTTTCTTTTTTTCATAATGAAATAGATGATTCTATTCATTTTATTAACAGAACAAAAATACAATAAAAAATCCTGATTCTTAATTCTACTCTTTTAATTATTGAAAATAGGTGAGATTCAAAATGTAGTGCAGGCTCTAAATAGTTTGCTATCTTCCTAAGATTAATTATATTAGCATGATAAATATCATCACCAAATTCATCCACTACATCCCCAATTACATCGTAACATATGACGACAATTTTGCGTTCCATCAATAAGCACACAACATCTAATCATCTGATTGTCTTAGCTTATAAAAATCAAATGGCTGCTTTTGCTTCTTTATTAACAGAAACCGAGCAAAAAATAGTACAAAAAGCAATTGACCGAGATATCAAACAATTGATACTTCCTCAATTAGACCGATTCATTGTCATAGAAATTATTGATGCAGCCGACAATCGTCCAGCATTAGAAGAGCAAACTAGATGTACTGCTGCAAAAACAATTGCAATAATTCGCAAACATCATCTAGAGGAAGCTGTTTTGTTGGATTATACCAACGATAATTTAAGTGCTTCTTATGCGGAAGGCATTGTACTGGCAAATTATCAGTTTCTAAAATACTTTAAAAATAAAGATACACTCAAAAGCTCTTTTCATACGCTACATCTTCTAGAAGAATTGATCTCAGCCAAAGACATTGCACTTCTAAATATCGTTTTTGAAGGCGTTTGTGCGGCTAGAGATTTAGTCAATGAGCCACTCTCCTTTTTAACAGCCGTTCAATTATCAGAGGAAATAAAAAAATTAGGTCAAGTGGCTAATTTTTCGGTCAAGGTCTTGGACAAAGCAGCGATTGAAGCACACAAAATGGGTGGATTACTCGCTGTTAATAAAGGAAGTAACGATCCTCCAACCTTTTCTATTCTAGAATGGAAGCCTGCTCAAGCGGTCAATACAAAGCCAATTGTTTTGGTTGGTAAAGGTGTCGTTTATGATACTGGAGGACTAAGCTTGAAGCCGACCGCCAACTCTATGGATTTTATGAAGTGTGATATGGCAGGTGCAGCAGGCCTTATTGGGGCAATGTATGCTGTTGCAAAGGCAGAATTGCCTGTTCACTTAATTTGCTTGGTTCCTTCTACAGACAATCGTCCAGGCGTCAATGCCTATGTTCCTGGTGATGTCGTGACCATGTATAGTGGCTCTACAGTTGAGGTACTAAATACAGATGCTGAAGGTAGAATGTTGTTGGCAGATGGATTGCATTATGCCAAACAATACGATCCCGAATTGGTCATTGACATGGCAACCTTGACAGGTTCTGCGGCACGTGCTTTGGGTAGCCAAGGTGCTGTTTTTATGGGCACGGCTTCCGATCAAACCAAAAAAGCATTGTTGCAAGCAGGCGTAGAAACACACGAACGTTTGGTGGAGTTTCCTTTGTGGAAAGAGTATGCAGAGCAATTAAAATCAGATGTTGCTGACTTAAAAAACTTAGGTGGTCCAGCGGCAGGTGCCATTACTGCGGGTAAATTTTTGGAGCATTTTACGGCTTATAACTGGTTGCATATTGATATGGCTGGAGCCGCTTACTTGCATCATGAAGATGCTTATCGTACCAAGGGTGGAACAGGTTATGGCGTTCAACTGATCTATAATTTTTTGTTGAATTATACAAAATAAAAAATGATTTCTTATCTCTATTTTTTAAATTATTGAAAGCAAATAAAATGCAGTAGACGCTATTTCAAATCTTAATTTTAGACTTTTCTGAAGTTTTTTAATATATTTATATTATTACTAACTGTTAAATTAAATTTCAATCCCATGAAAAAAATTATTTTATTTTTTACCCTTAGTTTAGGGCTGACACTTTCTTCTTGTGGTGACACTTGTAAAGATATAATGTGTGGTGATAATACGATCTGTGAAGAAGGTGTTTGTAATTGTTTACCAGATTTCGAAAAAAACAATAAGGGTATTTGTGTATCCACCTTAGTATCTGATAGAGATAAATTTGTAGGAAACTGGAATGTAACTGAAAATTGCTCTTTTTTTGGCGATACTTTTAATAGTTTTATTACCAAGCACCTTTCTATAGATGATCAACTAATTATATCCAACCTTTCTGAGCGCTATACCGTATATGCCATCATGATCTCTTCATCTGAATTTGAGATTCCTTTCCAAATTAGTGGCAATACTTCTATTATAGGTTCAGGAAGTTATGTTGGCTCTACAATGATCGTCGATTACACGATTGAAGCGCTTCCTGGTAGTAGTGGTGGTAGTGGTTCTATTAGTTGCAATGCAACCTATACTAAATAAATTAAGTTGAAACTTAATCAATAAGAGTTCTGAACAGTCATTCAGAACTCTTATTTTTTTATACCTCTTAGACAAATTCCAACTGAATATAGATTAGAGCATTAGAGTAATATATTTACCCCCTAAATAGACTTATCACAACTAGTGAGAAACAACTTATAACCTTCCACTGATCTATAATTTTTTGTTGGATTATACAAAATCATGATATTCCACATTTTTCCGTATCTTTGTACTTGTAAAAAATTCTGGTATTAATTTATTATTATAAATATCCTAAAACCAGTTGGTGAACTAGTGACCTCTAATGGCTAATTGCAGTCCTAAAGAAAGTCTTCTTCGCAGCCCATACTTTTTTAAACCATCTCCAAAGAAATGCTTTGGACAAAATGACAAGTGTGCGCACTTGCATATATATTTATGACGAATAAAAAACTAAAAATAGGTATTACAGTAGGCGATATTAACGGAATAGGCCTCGAAGTTATTTTAAAAAC
>CALDEP010000199.1 GCA_937942475.1 uncultured Aureispira sp. | reverse complement strand
TTTTTATAATTCTTATTCTTCCAAGGTCTCAAGTACCCTTGCTAAGCTGTCATATTCTGCTACAGCAGCTCGTGCCTCTTGTTCTGAATCCGCCTGTTCTACGATTTTTAATAATTGAACTTGCCTTATAACAATCGTACTTATATCAGGGCTGGTATCGGTTAAACTCATGACAAACTTGATCCCAAATAGGATTAAAAAGCCAATCATAACAAAGCCATAGGCTCTATTGCTGGTGCTTTCCTTTGATTCTTGAAAATAATCATAATCAGCGTTATTATCATCATAAGATTCTAATAAATCGTCGTTATTAGGTGCCATGAATTCGTGTTTTAGTGGTTATTGAGCAGTTGTACTATCTGTTTTTTGTATGGCATTTTCTGGAATGCCCAAAAAGGAGGCGTCATTTTTTCTTGTCAGAAAAGAAACAAGCATAATGACCATTAATACCCCCAAGCCTATCGCTTTCATCAAATTGTAGTTGTTTGTTTCTTCTTGATTGTCCATAATGTTGTATTTTGAGTTTGTGGAACTCATTTTATATATCTTTTGTATTACTAGTAATGCAATTTAGAAGGTATTGGTTCTTAAAAGGAGTAAATATATGCTCAACAAAATAAAAAACTGTTACAAAAGCAACCTTCTTCTAAACTTTGTTGCAATTTTAGAACAATTGATTCTACCTCCTTGTTTAAAATAGAGTACTTCATGGGATTTAGCTACGCTGCTTCTACGAGGTTTAGTTTTTTACCAAAAACATAAAAAACATTTTACATCAGTTTGATTATTAGAGATTTAATGCTTTGATATTTCAAAGCTACCCTAATGATAATCAAACTGATATAATTTAACTTCGTTGATCCTTCGGGTTCTCCATGAAGTAATGGAGGATAACACTAAAAATAAAAAATATTAATGGAAATTGAAGCATATAATGATAATGAAAAACCGCCCGAAAAGTGGAAATCCGCCCTTAGTTTAGTTGCCATTGTAGTCATGGGAATTGTTTTGTTTCGGATTTTATTTGCCTTATTAATCCCTATTGTTAGCATCATTTTATTAGTTGCGAATAGAGATTTGGTATCTAAGATTGTTCGGATGATTTACAATTTATATCAAGATGAAATGTACAAAGGACTTTTGGCAACCTTAGCCAGTGTTTTTCTTTTTGCTCCTTTTGTCGTCTTTTTGTTTTTTAGAACAGTTTATTATATGTTTGCAGAAAACAAAGTTGAAGAGAAGGCATCCACTAAACGTTCAGATGCTGATTTAATTAACATTGTCCTAAAGGAAAAGGTTAAAAATATGCTAAATGACGATGATAATACTGGATATCGCTAGTATTTAGCCTCCTTGCTTCTCTTGATTTTGTACGAACTATTCTTAACAGATTCGTCTTGGTATGAAAAAGAAAATTGCTCTTATTGATATTGCTCAAGCCTTAGGTGTTTCTAGGACATTGGTATCTATGGTCTTAAATGGTCAGGGAAACCAACATGGTATTAGCCCTGTCACTCAAGAAAAAGTGAAAGCAAAAGCAAAGGAATTAAATTATAAACCTAATTCTATTGCCAGAGGATTAAGAACAGGAAAATCAAATACAATAGGATTGATTGTAACCGATATTTCTAATCGTTTTTATGCTACGATTGCTAAACAAATTGAGGGGAATTTAAGACAATTAGGTTACCACCTTATTTTTTGTAGTTCAGACGAACGTCCTGAAAGAGAGGAAGAGTTGATTCAAATGCTTCGTGGGCGACAAGTCGATGGTTTGATCTTGGCAACAACTTTTCAGGAAACGATGGTTTTGGAAGAAATGTTGAAGGATGAGTATCCTTTTGTATTGATTGATCGAGAAGTGCCAGGTCTTAAAACGAATTCTATTGTTGTTGATAATTACAAGAGTTCCAAAAGTGCCGTAGAGCATTTGTTAAATTCCAACCATCAAGAAATTGGTTTGCTAACCATTTCCCCCTCTCATTTGAGTACCATAAAAGATCGAGAACAAGGCTATAAAGATGCTTTAAGCGCAGTGAATATTCCTGTGCAAGCAAGCAATATTTGTGAAATTCCTTTTGATGATATTGAACATCAAGTTGAACTTTCGCTTAAAAAAATGCTACATCGCCCCAAACCCATTACCGCCATTTATGCCATTAATAATAGGATTGGAAAGGCTTGTTTAGAACATTTGAATAAGATGGACGTAAAAGTCCCCGAGGACATTGCTTTGTTGTGTTATGATGATATTGATGTCTTTAAATTTTGTGGCGTAACAGCTGTCGCTCAACCCATCGAGAAGATAGGAGATGAAGCCGTTCGAGTCTTGTTAGGTCAAATTAATAGTCCTGCCAATACCACTTTAGCACCCGAAAAAGTGACTTTGCCAGCGACACTCATTTTGCGAAAATCTTGCAAAAGCCTTTTATCTTCGTCTTAAAAAAAACATTAATCAGCTCCGACCACAAAATTCATTAAATCGCCCATGTCTTTCATCGTTTTTCCTTTGGGAATTTGTTTGGCAAAGATGGTGGGATTTTCTTTTTCTTGATAAAACTGTTCTTTATCAATGCTTGGAATATAAACGGTGTCTCTCAAAACAAGAGGAACTTCTACGAATTTAGTTTTGTACACCACCTTCTCCTCGATGACCAACTTCTCTTGAAAAATCGTATCCACTTTAGGAAGGTAAACAATTTCTTTTTGAACGCTTGTTTCTATTTGAACAGGACGCCAACACCAAACGATAAATCCGACCAAAGCGGCAAAAAGCAGCGCTTGATAAATTGGAATTTTCCTTGATTGCCAAGCCGCCTTATTCCTGTGGGTCGCCTCAAAATGAGCCTGCAAACTACTTAGCTGCGTTCCTTTTAAAGGCGTTTTTTGAGCTAAAACACGTTTGCTTTCGATCAAAATGCTGCGTTGCTGTTGATAAGCTTCTGGTGACATGGAGTCTTGAATGAATGCTTTTTCCTGGAAATTGAGTTCGTCAAAGTCCTTTAGAAGCATCAATTGTTCTATTTGTTCGTAGTTGTTGTTCACGATAGTTCTTTATTTTGAGGTGCTTTAGGATTAAATTGGACCAATTGCTTGGAGAGTTGTTTTAGGGCATGGTGCAATCTAGATTTGACAGTACCTTCTGGGCAATCCAATACTTGGCTAATCTGTTCAATCGAAAGTTCTTCTTGATAACGTAGAATAAAACAAACTTTGTGTTTGGGTTTTAATTGCTCAATGGCTACTTCCAAGTGCTTGTTAAAAATTTTTTGATCCAATTGGGAAGGAATCGTCAAGGCTTGACTTGGAAAAGATTCACAATCTTCTAAGTTTGAAAATTGATTACTTTTTCGACGATACTCATTTTTACACATATTCGAGGCGATGGTATAAATCCAAGTCGAAAATTTTCGCTTCACATCAAAAGCCTGTGGTCTTTCAATTAATTTAACAAACATATCTTGCACAAAATCCTGCGCTTTGGCAGCATCTTGCCTCAACATACGGAAGAAGTAATAGTACATCTTCTCGTAGTAGCGATGATACAACTCGTCAAAAGCCTTGGATTTGCCTTTGCTCATGTGTTGCATCAACGCTTCATCGCTTAGTTGTTGATAGTTTGTTTTAAAAAACATGAATACTTTTTATTTAACTCAAGTTACGTAAGAACCTTTTTTTAGTATAAAAACTCATCGTTACTTATTCAAGGACTGTTTTAATGTTGAATTCTTAATGCTGAATTTTTAATGTTTGTTGTGCTATAGAGCATTCAACATTAAAAATTCAGCATTCAACATTAAGAACAAGTTTATAGATTAATTTTGATATTTTATCAGCATAATTATCTTTTTGCGTAACATGAGTTATTTAACCCGCCCTGCTTCAGAGCGATTAACAGAACGATCTTTTAGATCTTTTGCCTTGAGTTTTCCAAAATTATAACTGATGACCAATCGAGCATAACGAGTGTTATAAAGATTTTGATAATTAATATTAAAATCACTAACCAGCGATTTGCCGCTCTCTCTATAAGAATACAAAATGTCATTAAAAGACAATCGAATGGATAATTTATCGTCCAAAAATTTGCGCTCAATACTAGCCCCCAGTTCATAAAAAGGTTTAAAACTAAAATAGCCTTCTGCGCCACCAGAAACATATTGAAAGGTGACTTCTAGATTAAATACCTTTGGAATTCGAAAGGCATTATAACTATAAGCATAAAACATAGGACGATTATAAGTTAATAAATCATTGCCCTTGTCGTATTGCAACATCGTATAACTAAAGCCAAAGGCATTGTAAGTCGTCCACCATTTATTCTCATAAGGAATGTTGAGCGAGACGTTAATTTGATCGACTTTATCATAATTTTTAGTAATAATATTAAAATTATCACCTGTCTTATCAATGAAAATATCCATGTGATTGTACGTCCGAGCAAATTCAAATTCCAAAGAAGCCATCTCCATATAAGTCAATGCCCATTCGGCAGAATGGGTGTAGGCTGGCACCAAATAAGGGTTGCCTGTTTCGGTAGAATATTGATCAATAAAATCAACAAAAGGATTTAAGTCGCCAAAGCTAGGGCGCTGAATGCTAGTGGTGTAACTAATAGAGGTTTCCAAGTCTTCTAGGATGTTATAACTCAAAGAAGCCGTGGGAAAGACATGCCAATAATTGCGTCCTAAAATTTGACTGCCATCTACCTTTGAAAAACCTTGCAAAGTCGTCCATTCGGCTCGAACACCAGCTTCTGCAAACCATTTTTCATTTTCCCAATTGACTTGCGTGTAGAAGGCAAATATATTTTCATTATAAGCATAACCATTGCTAAAACTACTGTCTTTGACCCATTCCCCCTGATCGTTTTCCTCTAAGAAACTAATGGTACTATTATTCATAATAAAGGCATTTTTAGCCCCTGCCTGAAAGAGCATTTTATTTTTAAAGCCTTTCGTGAAATCTACTTGACCATTGATGACATTAATCGCACTTTGACTACCATTCAAATAGCTGTTGTACTGTGTATCTAAGGGGATGCGTTGAATCTGATTAATTTGGTCTGAGCCAAGTCTTGTATAATTGGAGTATTGCCCAGCAATGAAAAGTTCACTGTCTAAGGTGTCCAAATCTCTAGTATAATTTACATTCACAGAATTGTTTATGCTGTTGCTACTGCCATCCGTGACGGCTGAAATATGATTAAAATCTTGATTATTTCTTGTAATCCGATTGTCATTTTCAATTCTAGAGAGACTTTGACCAATAGAGCCACGATATTGAATGCCAAGAATGCTAATCGAATCGGGGCGATAAGCTGCTTTGAGACGATAGTAATGGCGTTGAGGCGTGGTGAAAAAGCTTTCTATACCATTGTACATACGCATGGTGTCTGCGCCATTACTTGGGTATTCTCGGAGATACTCGTTTGAATTCCAGCTTTTGTTATAATTGAAACCATAGCTAATTCCCATCGACCATTTTTTCTTTTTATAATTGAAACTAAGGTTACCATAAGCACCAAAAAAGCGAGCTTGTGTCAAACTAATCAAGGCACGACCATTGTAGCCTTCAATATTTTGTCGAAGTGTGATAATATTGATCACCGCACGTCCAGCAGCATCGTAGCGAGCAGATGGATTTTTGATGATTTCCACCTCCTTGATTTCTGTGGACGGAATCGTCTTCAATTCTTGAGCCGTGACAGGCTGCCCATCTAGGAGTAGGATAGGAGCACCTTTTCCAAATACCTGCACTTCATCTTTTGAATTCACAATGATCTTCGGAGAGCGATGCAGCACATCTAGTGCCGTTCCACTATTGCTCAACATAGATTTTTCAACATTCACGATTACCTTTCCTCGTTCAGATTTAAAGGTTGGAACGGTAGATTCCACGGTTATGGTTTGTAGGTTGTTATTATTACTAAGCCCTAGAATACCTAAATCTAAAACGCCTTCTTTGAGCGACGTTTGTACCACAAAAATTGTATCGCTATAACCTAGTGCTGTTAATTTTACTAGAAACTCAGCTGCTGTCAAGCCTTCTAGTTCAAAACTCCCATCTAGAATATAAGTGCCCTTAATCAAAGAGGAATCGACAGGGCTTAATACCAAGATATTTCCTACTTCAATGGCTTGGTTTTTAGAATCAACTAATTGTCCTTTTATACTAAAGAACTGCTCTTGTTGTGCCTGCATCTCAACACTGCCAAAGAGCAGTGTCAAGAAAAGCAGTACAAGGTACTTATGGTTAAATTTTGGGTAAATCATTTATTTGTGGTCTTGTGATAATATAGTTAAGTGAGTAGTCTCTTTATAAATGATGTTACGCAAGAACGTTTTTCTCAGTATTAAAACTCATTGTTACTTATTTAAGGACTGTTTTAATGTTGAATTCTTAATGCTAAATTTTTAATGTTTGTTGTGCTGTAAAGCATTCAACATTAAAAATTAAGCATTAAGAATAAGTTTATACAAGAACATTGATTTTTATCGATCTAATCAATTGTTTGCGTAACATGAGTTTATAAGTCAATTTCACAAATGCATCTAAATCCTAGCCAAGGTGTTGGAACGTCATAAGACAATTTACTAATAATCTTACTTTGTTGAGCAGAATGTATCCAACTACCTCCTTTAGCAATTCCTTTTTCCTGAACCATTTCGGCAACATTTCCAATCATATTATAATAACCCTTTCCATTGGGCATAAAGCTATGGACGTTAGCAGTTGCAGTAGAATCTTTTGGAGCTGATTGCTTTCCTTCTGACCAATCTAAATAAACTTTCTTATATCCTTTTGAGTTTTCTAATCCATCATGTCCATAAGGGAAATTACTTTTGTCCAAACCGCCACTTGCTGCATATTCCCATTCTTTTTGACTAGGCAAACGATAGCGAATGGTTCCAAATTTCTTTAGTCCATTTGGATTAAGTGCCAACATCTCATTGACTACTTTTGAGCGCCAGGCACAATAATCACTTGCTTGTTGGTGTGTAATTCCAACAACAGGATGGTTAATGTATGCAGAATGCTTGTGATATTGCTTGATAAAAGGAGCAAACTGTTTGCCAAGGCTAGTCCATACACTGGTGTCGGGCAAAATGGAAGCATATTTTTCGGGGTCATTCTCCTTAATCCAATAGCTATACTCTTGCCAATCTATATTGGTTAGTTCGTGTTCGTCCATGTATAAATTACCCTTTAGGTGCAAGGTAGCAGGAGGACCAATCATGCCTTTTCTGATTTTGTCTTGTGTGCCCTCTTCTAGTACTTCCATAAATACTCTAAAACCGATATAAGGTTGAGGTTCAGAATAAGTCTGTACATTCTGTATGGTAGAAACGCCTGCTGCGTGAAACCAACTTCCTCCTTTTGCTTTGCCTTTTTCTTGAACCATTTCGGCAACATTTCCAATGGTATTAAATAAACCATAATCATTAGGAAAATAAGCATCTGCCATTACACTAAAGTAGGCACCATCTAAGGCCGGACTACCAGCGTCTTGAGCTTCTTTAGTCGTAAAGTTACTAGTATTAAAATTTGCTAAAAAACAACCTTTAGAGTTTCTTGCATAAGGACCACCCCATGAATACTTACGTTGTTGTGCTTCAAAAATAAAGGTAGTATCTGCATTAGGGCTTAACATAGAAGCGGCTGTCATCCATTCTTTTTCTGTTGGTAATCTAAAACGAACGCGCTTAAATTCTTTTTTCTTGTGTTCAATATTGTTGTAGACTTCTGTCAACCAATCACAAAACGCAACAGCAGATTCATAACTAATATTCTGAATCGGAGCACGAGGATCGTCAGGTGCGCCATTAACATATAAAACCTCATCTGTAAGATTTTGAAATTTTTTAGGAAGGTAACTTCGCCAATCTGTTTTGTATATTTTATGTGCTTGTAATTGATCGAACTCTTTTCGTTTTAACAAGTCGGTCAAGAACATTTCATAGGCTTCATTGGTCACCTCTGTTGCGCCTGCATACAAGTTCAAACTGTAGGGGAGTGGATAAAAATTCTCTTCAATTTCTTTGTGCGAAAGATCAACCATAGGTTTAGAATCGCCCGTCTTGAAGTTTTTATCCAAATAAGCCCTTAAATCAGCTCCTTTTTCTGCGGCATCGGCTATTTTTAGGCTTAGATTTTTAATTTGGTTGGCTTTATCCCATTCCTTATTTTCTTGATAATGATCGTGTAAAATTAAGAAGGCAGGTAAGTAGTTTACATTGGTCTGATTTACAATATCTTGACTAAGGTCGTAATTAAGGTCTGTTTTGAGATAATCTAACAAGAAATGCTGCTCGTAATTATCAACCAAAGCACCAATATTATCAAAAGCATCTGCACTATGTCGGAAGGCTAAACCAACAATGTATAATTCCTCTTCATAGCTTTTTACCAATCCTTTGGAAATACTAACGCCAAGATACAAAGCCCGTTTTTGATTGCTTTGAGAAAGGTGTTGAACAATGTCAGGTTTCTCATTGGACATTAAGGTAGGAAGGTTCAATGCTTCAAAAATAGCTTTTCTATAGGTAGAATTTGTTAATAATTGGAGGTTCAACACCTGTATATCTTGACGAATGCCTTTGCCCTCTTGCAATAACCAAAGTGGATGCGTGTAATTATCTCCTTCTGTTAATAAGATAGCGTTTTTCGCCAAACCAGCCAACATATTATAATTCCAATGCAACAAACCACTAGAGTATTCGCCAGATGCCAACCATTTTTGGCAGAGCTCTGTGACCTTTTTTTCTTGTAAATTTGTTTTATAATACAGCATCAAATCTGCATAAGTTTCATAGCGATTGGGTGCCAATTCGTAGGCTTTGAGTAAGAATTGAATGTCTTTTTGAACGCTGTATGCGGCAAAAGAAGCTTCGAAAGAGCCTGGTAAACTTTTCTGTAAAGCATCCTTGATTTGTTCTAATTCAGCCAAGGTAGTTTTTCCTTTTTTGAACAAAATGTGCTTTGCCATAAAGTAATTGAACCAAGCCTCTGAATTTTGAAGCCCTAAATCTAACTCGGCTTTCCAAAGCGCTGCTTGCTTGAAGTAATAATCTGCCGATAAATTTTGACGGGTGATGCTATAAATTTTTTGAGGCGGTCGAGCAATGGCTACCAAGGAATAAAAACAGCAAAAGAGAAGACAACATAAGAAGGTTTTCATAAATGGATAGTTTGATATTGAATTGGCTTGCGAACCAATGCATGTTCTTTTCAATGAAATGGTCTAGACATTAAAATCGCCCCCTTATACACGCCAACTTTAATAGCGTTCATTTTTTTTGCCGTTTTTTTAATTTTAAATAAACATTATTAGGAATAGAGTTGTATAGAGGCGAAATACTGATTTTTTCATTTATTGAGCTTCCAAAAATAAGTCTACCAATCGGTAGGCGTTTTTTGAAGGGATAAGAAATGAGAAAATGCTATTTTGAAAAGAGAAAGTATAGAAATCTTTACCTATCATCAAAATGATGATAAGTACAATCCAGCTCAACTTAGTTTTGAGTTTTAATTCACAAAAAGTGTCAACCTATGTCAGGACGGGACAGTTATTGAAAGCTTAAAATTCTATCTTTCTAAATTAATTATCAAAGTGCCTGTATCTATCTAATGATAGAATTCTATATTTGCAAATAGAATAATTTATTTCACTAATTAGCATTTATTTTTTTTAAAAATCAATTAAAATGGGAAAGTTAACAGGGAAGAAATCAATAATAACAGGAGGTAGTAGAGGTTTAGGAAAAGCAACCGCAATTGCATTTGCAAAAGAGGGAATAGACGTTGCTATAACTGGTAGAAATGAAGAAAGGCTAAAAGAAACCGTTGAAGAGTTAAAGGAATTGGGTGTAAATGCTACTTATGCAGTATTTGATGTAGGAAACTATGAGGAGGTTAAAACAGGAATTGCTGGCTTAATTGATACGCTTGGTTCTATAGATATTTTAGTTAATAATGCAGGAATTGCGGCTTTTGGCTCATTGAATGAAATGGAGGTAAGTCAATGGACAAAAATTATACAGACCAACCTTATGGGGATGTATTATGTAACAAAAGAAGTTTTACCTTATTTAATAGAAAAAAAAGAAGGAGACATTGTGAATGTTTCTTCAACAGCTGGATTAAATGGAAATGCTACAACTTCTGCTTATTCTGCCTCAAAATTTGCAGTGATTGGGATGTCAGAATCATTAATGAAAGAAGTACGTAAAGATAATATCAGAGTTTGTACCTTGACTCCAAGCACGATTGCTTCTGATATGTCTTTGGAGTTAGGCATAACAGATGGAAATGCAGAAAAAGTATTACAACCAGAAGATTTTGCTGAATTGATCGTTGCAAGTTTACAACTGCCTAGACGAGCAATGCTTAAAGCTGCTTCTTTGTGGTCAACGAACCCTTAAGAAGAAAATAGGAATGAAGAAAGCTACTCTGTTATAGTGTAGCTTTCTTCATTCCATCTAAAAATACTTTCGAATCTGTAGCAACAACTTATCAAATAAAAGGAAAATCTATTCAATAAAGTATAAACCTTTGTATTTGTTTTTTTAGCACCAAAGAAGGAATCCAAGAAATGCCCCTATTCATGAGTAAATAATTCCACGCCACTAGAAAGGACAAAACGAACTTTCTTTTCCTTGGGGTGATTAATTTTTTTTCAGAATTTTTTTATTTTTCTTAGAGCCTAGCTTTTTGACTTCTTATATTTGAGCACCAGAATGCGAGAATAATTAGGACTTCGAAAAACAAACCATTTATAAAACGCTACGTTCTATTAATTAAACGACTAATAATAGCAAAATCAAAATATTATGAATGTGATTGATCATTTAACGGATTTTCAACAAGCTATCTTAAAAGGAATTCCCAGCGATTTGCCTTTAGTAAAGGCATTAGAGGATACGGTTAGTCATGCGCCCAAACGCAAAGATATTTTGACCGAAGAGGAAAAGAAATTAGCGATACGAAATGCCTTGCGTTATTTTCCAAAGGAACAACATTCGATCTTAGCACCAGAATTTGCGGAAGAGCTAAAAACTTATGGAAGGGTTTATATGCACCGTTTTCGCCCTGATTATGCCATGTATGCTCGACCAATTGAGGAATATCCTTGTCAGAGTCAACAAGCAGCAGCAATTATGCTCATGATTCAGAATAATTTAGATCCTGCGGTAGCACAACATCCACACGAATTGATTACTTATGGAGGAAATGGCGGTGTTTTTTCCAATTGGGGACAGTATTTGTTGACCATGCAGTATTTGGCAACCATGACGGATGAACAAACTTTGGTCATGTATTCAGGGCATCCAATGGGCTTGTTTCCTTCGCACAAAGATGCGCCAAGAGTCGTCGTTACAAATGGCTTGATGATTCCAAATTATTCTAAACCAGATGATTTAGAGAAGTTTAATGCCTTGGGAGTGACGCAATATGGACAAATGACAGCAGGTTCTTATATGTATATTGGACCTCAAGGAATTGTACACGGCACAACGATTACCGTTCTAAATGGCTGTCGAAAAATTGACGACAAAGGAACAAGAGGAAAATTATTTGTCACCGCAGGTTTGGGGGGCATGTCTGGCGCGCAGCCAAAGGCAGGAAATATTGCAGGGGTTATTTCGGTAACCGCAGAGATAAATCCTACGGCAACCTACAAACGCCACGAACAAGGTTGGGTAGACGAAGTGATTAGCGATTTGGATGAATTGTGTGCAAGAGTTCGTCAAGCAAAAGAAAATATGGAAGTGGTTTCTATTGCTTATAATGGAAACATTGTGGATGTTTGGGAAAAATTTGATACAGAAGATATTTACATTGATTTGGGTTCTGACCAAACGTCTTTGCACAATCCTTGGGCGGGTGGTTATTATCCAGCAGATTTGAGCTATGAAGCGTCTAACGATTTGATGGTAAAAGACCCAGCAGCGTTCAAAGAAAAAATACAAGAAACCTTGCGTCGTCATGCTACGGCAATTAATAAACATACGGAAAAAGGAACTTACTTTTTTGATTATGGAAATGCCTTTTTGTTAGAAGCCTCTCGTGCAGGAGCTGATATTATGGCTGAAAATAAAATTGATTTCAAATATTCTTCTTATGTACAGGATATTATGGGACCCATGTGTTTTGACTATGGTTTTGGACCCTTTCGCTGGGTTTGTGCTTCTGGAAAAGCAGAAGATCTAAGCATCACAGATCAAATAGCCGCAGAGGTCATTGAATCCTTATTGAAAACAGCTCCAGCGGATATTCGCCAGCAAATGGAAGATAATTTGCATTGGATTAAAAATGCTGAAAAGCATAAAATGGTGGTTGGTTCGCAAGCTCGTATTTTGTATGCCGATAGTGAAGGACGCATTCAAATTGCAGCGGCCTTTAATCAAGCGATTAAAGAGGGGCGTTTGTCTGGTCCTGTTGTTTTAGGACGAGATCACCACGATGTTTCAGGAACGGATTCTCCTTATCGAGAAACGTCGAATATTTACGATGGTTCTCAGTTTACAGCAGACATGGCGGTTCAGAACTTCGTAGGAGATGCCTTTAGAGGGGCTACTTGGATTTCGCTCCACAATGGAGGCGGTGTCGGTTGGGGAGAAGTGATGAATGGAGGTTTTGGAATGCTCTTAGATGGAACAGAAGATGCCGATCGTAGGTTAAAATCTATGCTATTTTGGGATGTTAACAATGGTATCGCTCGTCGAAACTGGGCTAGAAATGAAGGTGCTGTAACAGCAATTAAACGTGCCATGGACTTGAATCCTAACTTAAAAGTGACCTTGCCAAGTCTAGCAGATGATGATTTGATCGAGGGCTTGTTTTAGAAAAAGGAAGGGAATTTAAGCAAGGTAGCAGACAGATAAAAAGTGCCTGTTACCTTGCTTCTTAGGGTTTTACTTCACCTTATAAAGTTGAAAATTATTAACCGTATTCTCACTTCGAGTCGTTGGATGTTGCTTTCCATCTGTCAATCGAATTACTTCAGCCGTAACGTATTTTTTTAGTTCCAAAACAGAAATCATGGCATCTTCATTGATATCTGCATCCCCAGATTTAAGACCATTTAGAATCGCATAAGTAAAGACGCCATTATTCCAATCGTCTGATTCTAAAGCAAATTCATAGCCTCCTGCTGCTGAAATAACCGTAGCGCCCGTCCCTTTTGAGACATCACTAAAGAGTGCTTTCATGTAAGAAAACGAGTTTTTGAGTCCCACTTTTGGGCGAATGACAGAAGCAGAGCCCTTAGCCCTTACTTTTACATTTGGATTTGAATTTTTTACGTCTGTTTTTTCAACCGCTTCTTCTTTATCCACCTCTCCAGAATGACAAGCATCAATCATAATCAGTCGATTGCGACAATTGATTCCATTTAGCATTTCATTGATTTGTTCGTAAGCCAAGCCTTTTTGTGTAGGATCTTCAAAATCAATGTCATGTGTTGCTAAATAATAATTCAAATCATCGCTCAACAAACCATGAGAAGAGACATAAATCATAATCTGATCATCAATTTGGGCATCTTCCAAGAATTTGGCGCTTGAAATAATATTTTCTTTGGTTGCATCGGCATTAAAAACCGTTTTAGAAATCACGTTACCAAAGTAATTAGAGGATTGAAATTGTTTGATTAAATCACTTGCATCTTTTGTGGCAAATTTTAAGTTTCTTTCTGCTGATTCAAATTCAGAAACGCCAATGGCGTAAATATATAAATTCGGTTGTTTTTTGCTGCTAGGCTCATAATTGATCGAAACACTTTCTCGAACACTTTCTACCCCTTTTTCGTTAATCACAGAAACCTTGACCAAATTACTACCATAAGAAAGCTTCACCTTAAAATCTTGGCTTAATTCCTTCGATTTTTTTGCTTTCAGATCATAACCATTGATATTAGGAACAGGGACATTATTCACTGTAATGAGCAGTCGATCTAATAAACTGGTTTTGTCTTCTGCCTTTATTTTTACATCAATAGTAGGCGAGGTAACACTAAGTGGTAAGTCATTTTTATTGGTCCAAGTCAAGCTTGGAAGCTCCATTTCGCCCTGTAGCATTTCAGCGGTAAAGCCCATTCTACGAACTCGTTTTTCCCAAGCCTTGGTATAAATTTTTACGGAATACTTAGAAGCACCCAAATTGGTCAACACCTTATCTGGACGATTATAACGAAGGTCAAATTGATCAAAGGTATAAAGTGTATTAGAATATCGAAAACAAATATCGTCGTAACTATTTTTAGAAGATTTATAATATCCATCAGGCATGATGATAAGATAATCCAAATCGTTCATAGCAATCATAGACGCTTTGAGCGCACAAGATTTGATGTCCCAAGTATTGATAAAACCATCTAAAGAAGCGCTATAAATCCGTTTTCCCTTAGGTTCAAATCGAACATGAGAAACACCCGAATTATGCCCATCTAGATTACAAATTAATTGTTTAGTTTCCCAATCAACCAAACTAACTTGCCACTTAATTTCTCCAAAATAATCGTCGTTGCCAACGACTAATTTTGTTCCATCGGCATTAAAGTGACCAGACGTTACCCAACCCTCAAAAGATGGATAATCGGATTTTATTTCAAGCGTTGCTTTGTCAATATCAATAATTGCTAGATTAGAAACCACTTCCATAAAGTTACCTTCCTTAAAATCAGGAATACTCAAAAGAATTTGATTGGTATTAGGAATAAAAGACAAAACGTGACTTAAATTATGAAGATTGCTAAGCGCTTTATTATCAATATCTACCACAATTTTTTTTGATTCTAAATCGAGCACCTGATAGCGGTGTGCCGCTGTTTTTCCTGCAATATATTTTCCATCTGGACTAAGCATTATTTTACCAGTATACCAAGCTTCATTATTGGGTACTTCTTGCTTTAGGACGGTGGTTTTTGTGGCTAAGTTGTGTTGCTCCAACTTCCAGCGAACAAGATAAGAGCCTTCTGGGTTATAACTTTTATTGGTAATGACCGTTTCTCCATCATTACTAATTTGTACATCAAATAAAAATGTTTTTTCGTTTGTCAGTTCCATTTCATGAATGGGTTTGAAGGAAGGAAAAGACCAAATGGTCAAATTACGAGTCTGTTTGCTCAAATCAGATTTGGCAGTCACCAAGAATTTACCATCCTCACTCAAATCAAAAAACTCAACATTAGGCATATAACGTTCAATTTCACCATCTTTGGTATTCCACATTCGAAGCCCCTTGTTATTACCCGTATTACTACTCAAAATATACTTTCCCTTAGGACCAGCTTCTAATTTATTGATTACTTTATAATTCCCTTTAAGTTCTGCTTGGACCTTGCCTTTTTTTGTATCTAATAAATTGACGTTAATCAACATCTCTATATTATCCCTAGATTTTGCCATATTCGTCTTCATCATATAAGCCCCAATGGCTAAGTTTTTATAGTCGGGACTAAAAGCCATGGTAAAGGAGATGCAACTGGTACTTGTTTTGGTAGCAGCATCAAATTGATTGAGTTTATGAAGTGTTTTGACCAAATCTCCAGATTTAACTTCATAAACATAGATCACGCCCATACCTGTCATGGTCCATAAGAATTGTCCTTTTTTGTCCAATTGCATATCAACAGGTCTTTTGGTCACATTGATTTTCTTTTTCATCAACACTTTCGTGCTTTTGTAATCCCAAACCCAAATATGACCGCCCGAAAATTCGGCTCCTGCAACGTATTTTCCATTTGGAGTAAATCGAACCAGCTTAAAAACATCGGCTCCACCAGGAAAAGTCTTTTCCTTTTTTCCTGTATAATAATTAAAGGCACAAGCGTTAAAAATACCACTGGCTTGATCGTGCTCTGTAAGCACAAAAGTAGAATCTTTAGGATGTGGAGTGAAAGGCGTACTTCCTGTACTTAGCGTATTGCTGCCGATTCGTTTGCCTGTAAGAATGTCAATAATAGCATATTCAGCATCGTTCTCATCGTCTTCCAGTTTTAGGATGATATGAGTTGAATTAGGAATTGGTTCAAAATCGTGTTTACTCTTATTTAGGCTAATTTTGCGAAGCATTTTGCCCGAAGGATGTTCCCAAACAATAAGGTGTGATTTACAAGACGTCACAATATTTTGGTCCTTATTCATAAAAGCAACATTGGTGACTTTATCGGTGTGTCCATTCAAGGTTCTAAACTCTTGTTTAAGACTCAAATCCCAGACTTTTGCAGATCGGTCTTGTGATCCTGTTACCAAGAAACGCCCATTTTTACTGTAAGCTATATCTAGAATATGATTGGTATGTCCTTGAGTGACGACTACTTCGGGTTTTGTTTGGGCAGCTAATTGAGCCGTGCAAAAATGAAGTAAGAGGAGCAGGGATATTAAGGTATAGAATTTCATGATGTTATGTTTCTTATGAATGATTACTTGTCAAGGTATCATTTTTTTGTCATAACAAAATGCTTATCTACCATTAGATTTTATTAGCTTGAGGGAATTAAACACAATTCATTTTTTATTAAAACAAAACACAAACTTATGAAAGGGCTAATGTATCTTTTTTTTGCTTTTATGCTTGTAGCTTGCGGCGATGCAGCGACCACAGAAACTACAACAACAACAGAAGGTAATTCAGAAACAACTGGAACCGAAACAGGCACTAGTGAAGAAGCTGCTACAACAACTGGAACGACTTCTAAATCAGAGACTACAGCAACGACCACAAGCCCATTTCCAAAGAATGAAAAAATGGCTTTTTATTGTAAAAAACTCTATAATAAAATTATAGGTAGTAATTATAATGTAACAACAGCAGAAACGTATACGAAGGTCGTTGACCAAATTGGTGCCCCAACTTTTAAGGGAAAAAACCTAGAAAATGCAGAAGTAAGAATGATGAGCATGAATTATACGGATAAAGAGTCTACGATAAAAGTGGCAGAACTTACTGGAAATCTTGTATTACCTAAAAAACCTGAAATAGTAGATTATCAGCCAAGAGGAAAAAATTTCTTCTATGATCAAGGTGAGTGTGGTTGTGTTCAGGTTTTTGTTCCATCAGGAGGTGAAGCTGGAGGCAAAGCTGGAGGGTACGCTTTAGAGGATGTTTTTTATTATAAAAAAGGTAAACTAGTAGCTGTTTATGACGATAAAGACCAAGCCGTTGAGATGACAGAAGCACACAAAACGCTTTCTGTTGAAAACCTCACACAGTTTGAAGCAATCAAAAAAATAGAGTAAATTAAGTTTTTTTTAAAACTTGAAAACGCCTATATCGTCCTGTTTGAATTGGATGGTATAGGCGTTTTTTTTATGGATAATTATCAACAGCATTTATTTTAGTAACTCCTGTTACGCAAAACTCAAAGCGCAGCGCTCATGAGCGAAGCGACCACAAAGTAGCAGCGGAGCTAACTAAAAATAATTCTGCTGGTAAAATATCAGAATTCAACATTAAAAGAGCCAACACAGCCATTCTCAAATCTTCAAATTCTGAAATTGTTCTATTTTTACAACCTACATTTTGACAAAAATCTCTGTCATTTTCTCTTCTCCTATTTGAACTTCCAAGAAATACGTTCCTTGATTCAATTTTAATTGATTCAAATCCAATTGAAGTTGTTGTTGTCCCGTTTCTTGAACCATTTGTTGATACAATACTCTACCATTAATATCATACAAGTTCACTTGTGCTGGAGCATCATTCTCAAAAGAAACTTGAATAAAGTCTTTAGCAGGGTT
>CALDEP010000198.1 GCA_937942475.1 uncultured Aureispira sp. | reverse complement strand
CCTTTTGTATTAATATAGCCACGTTTGGATTCTTGGGAAGTAAAAGCAGCCCGTCCTTCTGAAAAATCTTTCAATTGGCGAAATTCTTGATTGGTCACGGCTTCCCCTGTGGTATCAATAAACATCCAATTTAGGTTGGTTTTTCCAATATGATTTCCAGTTAAAGCCTGCACTCGTACCGCAGCAAACCCTTCTTTAAAATCTCGGATTTTACCATAAGCTCTTTTGCCTACTAGTTCACCTTCCTCATTCATCAAACGATATTTTTTCCCTATTTTCACCTTCGCCAAGCCATATTCATTGAAGGCTTCTATTTTATCATAACTTTTCTTAGGTTTTAAGATGAACTCTCCTTTTGTGTTGATTAAACCCCAACCTTTTTTGCGGATATAAACCCTAGCGATGCCGTTTTTAAAATTTGTCAATTTAGAAAAGCGCCTGGCAAAAAGAAGCTTTCCATTTTTATCAATGTAGCCTTTTTTTCCTTTTGGAAGATGCACCCAAGCTTTGCCCTCTTTAAAATCGCCCATTCTCAGGTATTGAGGCTTAATCGCAATTCCACCAGAAGGATTGATTGCGCCCCACCTTGATTGATCGAAAACAATGGCAAGCCCTTCGCTAAAATCATGAGCCACTCGATACTGCGTTTTAATAACCTCTTCTCCACTGCGATTCACAAAACCCCAGCGTCCTGCTAGATTTTTGACCGCAACTCTGTCTTCCTGATAACTTAGCACTTTGGCGTACTTAACAGGAACAATTATATTGGCATTACTATCAATCGCTCCATGCAATACGATGTTTTGAGCAATAAAAAATAAGTTGCGATCTGCATCTGGCAAGAAATTAAAATTATCATAAGCAGGTTTTAAGACTTCATTGCCCTCATCATCTAACATGCCCCATTTGCCATCGTTGCGAACCAAGGCTCTATTGTTAGAATAATCCTCTGCATAATCATATTTAAGAGGACTATTAAGGAGACCAAAAGTATCTAAATACCCCCATTTTGCGTCTTTACAATAGAGTGTTGCTGTCTCTTCAAAAATAGTATAATATTTAGGATCATCGTCATTATCAAAATGACACTTTGCCATCAAATTATCAAAGAAATCAGCCGACTTCCCAATTGGTCGCTCTACTTTATCTTCCAAATCGACTAAGAGATATCCTTTTCTAGTTGCCCTAGCTTTCCCTTCTACAAATTCACCAATATAAGCAAAGCCTCTAGTTATTATTCGTCCATTACTAGCGATAATTCCCTGTTTTCCTCCCACAAACACACAGCGAGCAACATCTAATTTTTCAACTAAAAAATCGCTGATTCGAATATCCAAAAACTCCATTTGAGTAACAGGTAAGCCACGTACGTTTGTAAACACGCCAAAGACTTCATGCACTTTTAGGCGAATTCTTCCTGTATTTATAGTCCCTCCAATGTGTTGTTTTTTTCGATTGACAATGGAAATCCCTTGTTTTTTTAATACTTGAACTTTGTCCCATTGAGGTGGAAACTTATACCGTTCTTCTTGCATGTGCCACAAACCCCATTTCCTAGCCCCTGAATGAAATTTCCAACACAAACTATCACTAATCTGAAAAGGATTTGTAGCTGGTGGTGGCAATGCGGCAGTTCTGCTAATTACCCTTGCGCCTCCAAATCCAGAAGAACGAACTTTTAATGATTTTAAGTTAGAATACTTCGTATTGTTTGTCAATTTTCCCGATTCGTCAAATACAAATAATTGCAAAGAACCACTAGTATCTTTATAACGAGCCTCATTGTCATTCAACTCTAAAGAAGGTGGGAAAGCAATAGGAAGAACGATTTCTCCATTTAAGTTGATAATGCCTTTTTTACTTCCTTTTAGAATTAATGCCACACTACTATTCAAAGGACCTATATTACTGTACATCAAAGGTACTAACACCTTGCCTTCGCCATCTAAGATTCCTTGAAAACCATCTTTTCTTACCCGAAATGTATTTTCTCCAAATTTTGTAATAAAGTCATACTTTCCAGAAAAAACAATGCGTCCAGCCAAATCAATTAAGTTTCTAGTACCACTTGGCATAAACACATCTATATGGGTTTCACCCAATTTTTCGATGTCCAAAATATTTTTTAGAATCACTGTATTTAGCTCCACCGAATACAAAACGGATCTACCTTCTTCATCTGTAAAGTGATAAAAATTAGTCCCTATTGCTTTGTAAGTAAGCCACTCATGTGGAATGACATTTTCTCCTCTTAGTGTAAAAGCGCCCCATTTGCCGCTTCGTTTTGCCCAAATTAGGTTATTCTTTATTTTAATTTCTTCGTAACCTCTTGTTAATATTTCATTTCCATCATAATCATATAATGACTTTAAGTCGTCAGCATCAGAAGCTACAATAAAAGCGCCACCCAAAAACTGAAAACCACTGAATTCAGGTAGAAGCAACACGCCTTTTTTGAGATGCGCCAAACCCATTCCTGTAATCTCTTCGTAGGACAAAAAAGAGCCTTCTAAAAATTCAATACTAGCAGCCATATTATCTAAAATAAGCAACTGATCTGTATTAATAATTCTCCAATTAGTGGTTGGTGTTTTGACAGAAAAAAGCCCTTTGCCCAAATAATCCATCAAGCTATAGTGACAAGGGATAACCAAAGCACCCGAAGTATCCAAAACCCCTAATAAACCTTCTTTTTCTGCAATTGCATACAGTCCGTCCTGAAAAGCACCAATGGCATGATAAGAAGGTTCTACCACCAAATTACCAGTCACATCTATCATTCCCCATTTCTTATCAATATGAACAGGATATAAATGTTGTTGAGCTTGTGTTACAAAAGCTGTTATTACCAATATAACTACCAAAAAAGGACGCCACATAAGCTGGAGGTTTAGAGAAATGACAAAATTGAGAAATGGAAAGTAAAACAGAATGGAGGTGCTCACAACGGCAACCTCCATTCTTAGAAAGCTATTATTTAGGTTTTTTTGACAATTTTTGCTACAGCCTACTTTTTTTCTTTTTCATAACAGTAGGATTTTGGTCGTAAGTCATAAGTAGAAAGTCGTAAGTCGTTATTTGTCAATAATTTTACTTACTACTTGCTACTTATGGCTTATAACTAAAAACAGCAAAATCGAAGCCACTTGGTATAGGCCGGCAAAAATTGTCAGAGAACCTTATTTAGTACTACATTGCAAAAGCTCTATCAATCACTTCGTCTAAATTATCCAAAGAAGAAACTGTCATCGTTTCTGTTGCCATTTCTAACAAAACACTACCTTTTCTTTCAAGTTTAGCGATGTCTAGATTCTTAAAATCTTTTGCTGAAAAGATCGCTACTTTTCCTTCTGGCAAAACAGCTAACAAAGCATTATCTTCTGACGTTTGGAATGAAAATTTAGCAAGATTTGCCTTAGAATAACGAACGACTGCATGTCGCTCTCCCATTACTAAAAAGTAAGAAACACCTTTATTAACATCAGCATCCATATTGGCTAAAACATCAAACTTAGGTTTTGCCGCACAACGCGTTCTACCTGCCTCATGCCAAACATCCCAGTTATACGTTCCAAATCCTGCAACACTAAAGCTACGCATCAAATTTGCTTGAGCAGTCAAACGACTACGTTCAGCTTGTTGTGCTACTTTCACTTTATCGTATGCCGCCATTTTAGTTGCCGTAAAAGCAGCTAGTGCTTCTTCGTAGTTGGCATCACTCAAAACTGGTCGAACTAAGGTTTTGAATGTTTTTTCTGAGTTAGACAAAACCAATTCAAAATATCCAGTAGGTGATTTTTCTAAGAAAATCTTATCCCAGCTAGAAGAAAAGATCCAGTCATTTTTTTCTGGATTCTCGCCTTGTCCAGCATATTCCCAAACCACTCCTTTAAACGTTTTTAGTTCTGGAAACATAGAGTAGTTTACATCCAAATCAAAGACAAAATTCTCTACATTAGAATGTTTTCTTGGTCTAACAGGTGCGCTAGGTAATTCGGCATCCAGTTGAGCCAATCGAGTTTCTTTTTTCACATTAGGTTTTGGCTTTGCGGTTCCTTTGTCTTCCCAACGACAATCTTTTGCGCCCAATTTATAAAAATTGAATTGATCGCCTTCATTAAAGGAAGCTAGATTCACAGCGATATCCTTATCTCCTTTTACAAAAATTTCTTGTCCTGCTTGTTCGCCTTTTATTTCAAACATTCCAGCGGTTTCCATATACTCGCCAGTCTCAGGATTATGCATTGGAATTCCACTAGCAATAATATCTGTTGCATCGTGAAATTCTCTAAATTTAATATCAACAGTTCCCGTAATAGGGTTGCCATCTTTATCTACAAAAGCATTGGCTGGTATCTCAATTGTTGTTCCTGTTTCTGTTTCTATCGTCATTCCTTCAGACGTTGGAACTGCATAAGATTTGAAGGGAACATCTAGCCCTGCAATTGGTGGCATAACTGCTAATGCAGCCATTTCTATTCCATCTTCATCAGAAGGCATATTCATGACTTGATCGCTTGTATTATTAGAGCTAGAGTTGCACGCTGCTAATAATGCAGCACCTGCCACTACAGGAGTAAAGAGTCTTAAAAATTTGGTTTTGACAGTCATCATATTATTTTAGTTTTTTAGAATCATCCAACACTTAGAAAATTCATCAATCAGAAGTATGCAAATTTTAATTGCTTTTAAAGACATTATTTTTTGTTATACGACTCCATAATGAGATAGAATAAATAAGGTTACAAGTTTTATTTATTTATTTTAAAACTTTTTGACAATACTTCGTGCAGAACCCGAAGGCTCAGCGTAACTAAATCGTATTAAATTGATTATCAGTCAGATGGTTTTCATGCATTCAAAACACTAATAAGCTGATAATAAATCTAATGCAAGATGTGTTTTTATGTTTTTTGCAAAAAAACTAAACCACGGAGTAGCAGCGTAGCTAAACTCCACGACCACGAAGTAGCAGCGCAGCTAAGTATTATTTTGACAAAAGCTATCATAAAAAAGAATATTCACTACGCCGAGCTAGTCGGTATCTGAGATTTATTTAGTCCTCTTTAGATCTTAGGAACGTTCAAAAAATAAAATGAACGTTTTGCGTCATCTTTTTGGTCTGAAAGTTTCAAAAAAATCGGACGTGTAACCCGTTACACTACTCATTTTTTAAAACTTTCATCCTCAAAAATATTTAACAACACTTGTTCACT
>CALDEP010000197.1 GCA_937942475.1 uncultured Aureispira sp. | reverse complement strand
GCCCGAAGTGCATGCCTTGTTTGAGGAGCTTCGAGCCAATCCCAAGGTAGCGCCACCCAAGAGTTTAAAAGCCGTTTTGAGACCTTATCAAGAGGTTGGCTATTCTTGGATGTATAAAAATGCACAACTGAATTTAGGTTCCTTAATCGCCGATGACATGGGGCTTGGAAAGACCTTGCAAGTGATTAGTTTGTTGTTGAAATTCAAGGAAGAAGGCTATCTGGACGCCCAACAAGCTTTGGTGATTGTACCCACTTCTTTGCTGACCAACTGGATGAAGGAAATTGCCAAATTTGCGCCTTTATTAAATGCCGTTACCTATCATGGAGCCAAGCGAAAATTATCCAAAAAAGCAGATATTATTATCACTAGTTATGGCATTGCTCGAATAGATTTAAACTTGTTTAATCAATTGGATTTGTACTGTACGGTCATTGATGAAGCACAAAATATTAAGAATGTAAATACGGCACAAACCGAGGCAGTAAAGTCCATTGAGGCAAATTTGAATATTGCCATGAGTGGCACGCCTGTAGAGAATCGTTTGGCAGAGTATTGGTCGATTATGGATTATGTGAATCCCAATTATTTGGGCTCTATTTTAGATTTCACGGAGTCGTATAGCGATCCTATTGAGAAGGATAATAATCAAAATCGCTTAGAAGCTTTTCGAAAGGTGACCGCTCCATTTATCTTGCGACGCTTGAAGTCGGACAAATCTATTATTCAGGATTTGCCTGATAAAATTGAACAAAATTACGAGGCAAAATTACAAGCAATTCAAGCTGAAATTTATCAAAAAATTGTACAAGATACCTTGCGTGATTTGGCACGATTTAAGGATGATAAAAAGAAACGCCAAGGCTTAATTCTAAAATTAATGGGTGGTTTGAAACAGGTTTGCAATCATCCTTATCAGTATATGAATACGGGTGGACAAGGTCCAGAACAGTCTGGAAAAGGGCAAATTTTAATGGACTTATTGTCTAGAATTCAGCATCAGCAAGAAAAGACGCTTATCTTTACACAATACCGAAAGATGGGCAATTTATTGTTGGCTTGGATTAAGGCTCGTTTTGGGATGGAACCCATGTATTTGCATGGTGGTTGTTCTAGAAAACAAAGGGATGAAATGGTCGATGCTTTTCAGCATGACAAACAACAAACTATTTTCATTTTGTCTTTGAAAGCTGCTGGAACGGGCTTAAATTTAACGGCTGCCAATCATGTGATTCATTATGATTTGTGGTGGAATCCTGCGGTAGAGGCGCAAGCGACGGATCGGGCGTATCGGATTGGGCAGAAAAAAAATGTACAGGTTTATCGTTTTATTACAAAAGGCACGCTAGAGGAAAAGATAGATGCTATGATTCAAAGTAAGAAGGCTTTGGCGGATCGCTCGGTGTCTTTGGGGGAGCAGTGGTTGGGTGATTTGTCGGATGATGATTTGGGGGATTTGTTGCGTTTGAGTTAGTTATTTGATGACTTGAGCTATTGAAAAAAATTACGTTCTTTGACAAATCGTGTGCTAATATTCTAAGGACTACCTTTATTGAACTATATGAGTCCTAAGTTTTAAGTAGAAAGTCGTAAGTTTTCTTTTGATAATAAACGACTTACGACTTTCTACTTAAAACTTACATCCTAATTCATAACTGAATAGAGTAACCTATATTTTAAAACTCCACACGATTTGTCAAAGAACCCAAAATTATAAAAAATACCAAGCTATGAAAGTCTTAGAGTTTGAAACTAAAATTATTATCAATAAACCAGTTGAAGCTGTTTTTCAATTCCTTAGTAAGCAAGAGAATCACAAACACATTTTTAAGGCGAATATAGAATGTCGCCAAATAACAGAAGGACCAATGCGAGTAGGGGCGGAGGTGGTCAATACTGCTTCTTTTTTGGGTAGCAAAATGAAGGAACATTTTGAGATCATTGCTTTTGAGGAAAATAAGCAAATTAGAAAAAAAACGCTTCCAAATAGTACGCATCCAAGTGAGGATTGTTTTACACTAAGGGCTCTGAATCCCAATGAAACAGAGGTCAGTATTTATTTGATTGCCTGGCCAACAGGTATCTTAAAACACTTGTTGTTCTTGGTGAAACCTTTGTTTATTCGACAAGTAAAACAAGATATGAAGGGTTTTAAAGCTTATTTGGAAGGGCTTGGGTAAGAGGCTTTATATCTTAATTCGCCCCATTAACTTACTGAAATTTGTAGGATGAATATTTAAATAAGAAGCCAAGTGTTTTTGAGGAATCATGTTCAATAAATGCGGGCTTCTTTGCACAAAAACCTTAAAACGTTCCTCTATATCCAAGGCTAGTAATTCATAATGCCGTTCCATTAATCCAACCAAAAGACCTTCTGTTCCTTTACGAAAAAAGGTCTCAATCCCTCGATGTTTTTTTACTAGAATCTGGAGTTCATAATAAGGAATGCGCAAAAGAATACTGTCTGTAATGCATTCCAAACTAACCTTTGCAGGACCTTGCGTCATAAAAGAATCCACGACACCAGAAAAAGAAGGCGCATAGGTAAAGGCGGTGGTGTGCGCTTTTCCATCTTTCAAAAAATAAGCATGTTGAATCCCTTCCACTACAAAATAGATGTATCGTTCTGTATTACCTGCTTGTGTGATAATCTCTTTGCGCTTAAAATGAACTGGTTTCCATGCGGCTAAAAAGTCGGCTTCTTCTTCGGCTTTAAGTGGATGAATTTGTTGCCAAAATGCTTTTAAGATATCGCTATAAGCGCTCATATTTAGACTTTGAAGGATTGAAAATGGGTGTAAATTTATGAGAAATTTGTATCTTAGGTGTATCTTATTTTATAACAAAACCTAAAACACATGACTATTATACCTAAGATAATGTTTTTGTCTGCCTTTTTGTGCTTGTCTTCTTTTCTTTTTGGACAAGATTATTTGGACAAAGATAAGCGATTTATGAAATTGACTTCCGTTTCTAGCGATAAAAAATATGGTTATACACTTAAAAAACCCATTCAAGTTGGTTCTGATGAAAAAGCAATCGGCGCTTATTTGAATAGTTTGAAAGTAGCTGATGAAGATCGGTTGCACATTGGCGATATGAAGTTTGATTATAAGAATAAGACGGGCTTAATTATGGTTGTCCTAACTTATGAAAAAAAAGAGGAAAGCACGACCCTTTATTTCCTAACCACAAAGTTTAGCCAACCGCCAGCACCGCTAAATTTTATGTTTAAAACAAAAGATGACTTGCCTAAGGTCGTTCTATTTCCTTCCGAAAAAATCAAAAAAACAGTTCCTTGTAATGAGAAGATTTGGACTGCTGATAATTTTTTATTGGAAGAGAAATTGGGATTTAGTTTGGATCTCCCAACTACAAATGCAAGTTATAAAAAAGGAAAAGAAGCCTTAAAAGCCTATTTTGCAGCACATCCTCTTACCGACCCCAAATTGGAAGGTTCTGTCTTTCGGGTAGCAATTGCGTTTGTGGTTAATTGCAAAGGAGCGGCAGGCAATTTTATGGTTGTGACACAAGGTCGAGGTCCTTTGGTAACTTATGGCAATCAAATTTTAGGGATTGTTAACGATATGCCACAAGAGTGGGAACCCGCTACAAATGATGGAGAAGCGGTAGACAGTTATCAGATATTATCTTTTATGGTTACTAGTGGAACGCTAGATAAGGTGTCTTATAAATAAATGCTTTTTTAAGCAAGGATTGAATCCTGAAAGTGGAGATTTTTATCTTGTTCTCTCCACTTTCAGTATTCTTTTATTGTAAATAGGAGGATACTTTTTGTGATAATTTAGCATCCAATTGTTTTAAGATTAACCAACTTACTTTTTGAATTCAACAAATAGTTCAGCTCCTGCACGAGGCTTAATCGAGTTGGTACAAGGCTCCATTTTGATGGCAGAAAAATAAGGTTCAAAATAGGTCAAATACTCGGCTTTGTTTCCTCTGAATGGTGGTCCCTCTTTTCCAGATTCCTCTAGTTCAAACATTAGACCAACCAATTGCCCTCCTTCTTTGAGAATTTCTGCCATTTTTTTAGCGTAATTAGGACGTAAAGTAGGATCTATGGCACAAAAGAAGGTTTGTTCTATGACATAATCAAAGGCATTTTCTTCCAACTCAAAAAAGTTAGCACAAATCAACTGCTCTTTAGGAAACTTAGGATGCTCCTCTGCAAAGGCATCTAAGGGAGCCTGTGCCCAGTCGCACAAATATAAATTCGTAAATCCTTGCTCGAATAAATAAGCGGCTTCGTGTGCATTCCCACAACCAGGAATTAAAATTTTAAGATTTTTGTCTTCTATTTGATCAAAATATTCTTTGATTGGAGTCGTGATGTTTCCAGCATCCCAACCAATTTTATTTTCGTGATAACGATTTTGCCAATAATCTTTGTTAAGCATAATATTTATTGTTTGTTGAAGGGTTAACAATATAGCAAAAATACAAAAAAGCATAATCAAGAAGAAATGATTATGCTTTGCACTATAAAAAACGCTAATTCTTTATTCACTAGTATAATGTAATAAACGTACAAAGGTTTATCTTTTATGTCTGATCTTGGTCATAATGCATTGAAATCTCAAAAAAAAGAACAAGACGATTCTATTTAGACTCTTTTAGAGCGCATCGCTTTTTTCTTTTGAACAGAAGGATCTGCTTTCAAGGCTTGATAAGCATCTGACGCTGCTCCCAATAAGGCAATTTTACCTACTTTGTCGGCATGAACGCCCCAGCCATATCGCTTGGTGAGGGGAGAGGCTCGAAAGCAAGCTTGCCCTTTGGAAAAGAACTGTGTTTTTTGAGCTTCTAAGTCTTCTTCAGGAATTGCTTTCCTAGTCGCAAAAACGGAAAATAAAACCTCATCAGATGTAAATTGATAAGGCTGATTGACCAATAGTTCATACTGTAAATTGGCGACCGATTTCTTATGCTTTATTGGTGGGATTTCTCCTGCTTTGGCGGGACAATCTTCGGCGATTTCGATAAGGGTATTGCTGTAATTGGTGCTGTGCATGAATCCGTTTTTTAGCGTAGCGGTAGAGATTTAAAGGTATAATTTACGTATATTTATGGAATAAAAACTACTCAGGGGATTAATTTTTTTTCCAATTTTTTTTGGAATAAGGCTAATGTATCCAATGGTTAGTATAGGAATCGTAAGAGAAGAGGTGTTAAACGTTTCAGTAGATGTTGAGGGGGTGGGGATTTCTGTTGTTGTCAATCATCTGAAAAAAACCAAAAAGCTAATTCATATCTATAAAAAGTTATTTTTGTAAAAAAAACAAGAACATGAATTCGAAGAACAATACAGAAGATAACCTTTATTCTAAAATTGAAGAATTACTTTCAGTAGCTCGACAGAAAGTTCTCCAAACTGTAAACCGAACAATGGTTTACACTTATTATGAAATTGGTAAAATAATAATTGAACATGAGCAAGGTGGAAAAGAAAGAGCAAAATATGGAAAAAGTTTATTGAAAAATATTTCACAGAAACTCTCTGGAAACTTTGGAAAAGGTTTTTCTGTGGACAATTTGGAAAATATGCGTAAATTCTATCTCGCTTATTCAAAATCCGAGACAACCTCTCGGAAATTTAATTTAAGCTACTCTCACTATCTAAAATTGATGCGAATTGAAGATAGTGAGGAACGAAAATTTTATGAAATTGAGGCATTCCAAAATGGATGGAGTCTGAGAGAACTAAAGAGGCAAACTGACTCCGCCTTATATCAAAGACTTGCTTTGAGTAGAGATAAAGAAAAAGTAAAAGAATTATCTACCAAAGGACAAGTTATTTCTAAACCAGAGGACGCATTGAAAGATCCTTATATTCTTGAGTTTGTAGGATTATCTGAAAGTGCTGTCTATTCTGAAACTGATCTAGAGCAAAAATTAATTGATAAACTTGAACATTTCTTGTTGGAATTAGGGAAAGGTTTTACGTTTGTTGCTAGACAAAAGAGAATAACGTTTGATGAAAAACATTTTAGGATTGATTTGGTTTTCTATAATCGAATTTTGAGATGTTTTGTTATCATAGATTTAAAGATAGGGGAATTAAAACATCAAGATATTGGTCAAATTCAAATGTATGTTAATTATTACGACCGATTTGTAAAACTTGAAGAGGAAAATAAAACTATAGGCATCATACTTTGCCAAGATAAGAGCGATACTCTTGTAGAAATTACCCTACCTGAAGACAATGAACAAATTTTTGCAAGTAAATATCAAACTATACTTCCAAGTAAAGATGAATTGAAAAAACTTATAGGGAATAAATAAAAGACGATTGACAACAAAGTGTTTATGTTCATCCGAGTTTAGGGTTGAAGAAAGAACCTCGTCTTGCGATTTTGCTCTCGTCGGGTGCTTATTCTTTTTATCTTTGAGCTTTCGCACGGCATAGATACCAACATTAAGCACCAACTCAAAATTCAAATACAGACTCATCAAGATAAATCGCACAAATCAGTATTCTACATCGGAATTAATTCCTTCAAAAGAATGTTAGAACCCAATATAGCTAAAACCAAATCTCATAAAACTGATGGACATTAAAAGCATAAAAAATGATTGCAATCCTTTAAAAGATAAAATTATTTATAGTGGTAAAAAATCGTACAAACTCTGGTTAGAATTTGAAGAAACATCACCTTGTGAAGACATCACAAACGATTTTGCAAATATTGGAGTAGATACCTTAGATGGTCGATTTTATGGCATAAATACTTGGACCTTTAAATTCCTACAGACAGCTCATCAAAATGATATAAAACAGGGGGAAAATAAAAATGGATTATATCTAATTCCACCTGATTTACTTGTGAAAGAATTATCAAGAGAATGTATTGAAAATACAATTTCAGCTTTACTAAAAGAATATGAATTAGAAGCGTATTTGAATTGCTCTGTTTTTAATCTGAAATTCCTAGATCCTTGGGAGTCATCGAGTCAAATGGAAGATTTGGGGGATAAAGCCAAAGCTGAAATAGAAAGTACTCTAAAACCTTCTCATCAATTATATGGTCAAAAATTTGATGTTCTTGCTCAAAGAAAAGATAAAGATGAACTTCTTCTTGAACTTGAGAATAGGGCTCTTGTAAAAGTTGATTTAAATGAAAAAGCTAAAAGTGATCTTAATTTTCCAACAATTACATGTTATCATAATGAAAAAGATTTTTGGAAAAATTGCTTAAAAAATGACATAATAAACGGTAAATAAAAACAGGTGACAACAAGGTGCTTCTGACTATATTTAGTTAGGGCTAAAGCTAAATTCTTGGCTTTTATCTCCAGCCAAAAAATCGTAGATTTTGCTTCAGGATTGTTTATGTTTCTAAGCGCATAATTGGTGTACTTCATAGACACAACCGTCAGACAAAGTGTTACTTTTTATGGGCATTATTTTACCGTAGATACATTTGATCCTGGGCGCTGATAATATAAACGCAGTTCAGTATCATGACCTTCATGGGTTGAATTTCCATATAATATTAGTTCATTTTCTGTAAGTACTTCAATCTCATATTCAAAAACAGCCATACCACAGAAAGCATACGTTAGAATTAGTTTATTTTTTTTGGTCTGATACCATTTGCCACGATTGTTAGCTTGGTCAAAAAAAGCTGGATATCCTGAAAGGTGGTATTCATCTCCTTCTAAATAGCTATTTACGAATTCAGATTGACCGCTAAATTCGATTCCAGTAAGGTATAAGGTGTCTTCAACCATTTTACTGCTCTTTTGAAAAATATCCAACTCCTCTCCAGATTCATTAAGAGCGGATTCTAATACCCAAATTTTGTGTATTTTATCTATGGATATTATATCAGATTTCGTACAAGCTGAAAACGTTATTAAGAGCATAATGGGCAAAATATATTTAAGCATAATATTAAGGTTTAGTAGTAAGATTAAGAAGCATTTATCACTAATGGGAGTTTACAATAGTTGTGCTACACACAAGTAAACAGAAAATAACTAATAACTTTAACTTTAAACTTCCATTCAAGACAGAAATGTTACCTTGTTTATGTATTACGCTACTAGTGGCAGCAATCTGAGAATTTATGCGCTTTGGGTTTACACAAGTAAAATACAAGCAGGGGTACGTTTGTTAGTAGATCAATTGGTTTTTCAAGCCTCTTCTTTTTATACTAAAATAGATGAAGAAAGTGAGTTGATAATATTAGGGACGAATGTAAACATCAGAGCGGCGCCCAGCAAAACGGCTAAAGTCATTCGCCAAGCTTCTTATGAAACCTTTCCTTGTGATTGTAATATTAACACACAAACAGAAACGACCTATCAAATGAAAGATGGAATAGCTTGGGTGGAAGTTAAATTTAAGGGCGGTAAGCTGGGTTATGTTGCCGAAGCGTACACTTCTTATACCCTAAATAAAGAAATGACAGTTGCTAAAATAAAAGGAGAATGGAAAATTATCTCCTTTTTTGAGCGAATGGGTTGCTAAAAGCATTGTTTAGCTGTATATTTGTACAAAATAAAAGAAATGACCTTTAACGATCTAAATATAAACACTCCTCTGCGCAATGCTTTAGAGGATTTAAAATTGGTAGAACCAACGCCAATTCAAATAGAAGCCTTGCCTGTTGTTATGTCTGGTAAAGATGTGGTGGGTATTGCTCAAACGGGAACAGGTAAAACCTTTGCTTATTTATTGCCTATTCTTCGACAGCTTAAATTCACGAAACAAAAGCATCCAAGAGTCCTAATTGTAGTACCGACTAGAGAATTGGTGGTGCAAGTAGTCGGCGAAATTGAAAAATTGACAACCTATATGTCTGCTCGAACAAAGGGCGCTTATGGTGGTGTCAATATGAATACGCAAAAGGATGAATTAGCGGATGGCATGGATATCTTGGTGGCAACACCTGGACGTTTGGTGGATTTGGCGATGAGTCGAGCGATTAAACTCAAAAGTATCAAGCAATTGGTCATTGATGAGGTCGATGAAATGTTGAATTTAGGCTTTAGAAAGCAGTTGAATGATATTTTAGATTTGTTGCCAGAGCGTCGTCAGAATATTTTATTTTCGGCTACTTTGACGCCAGAAGTCGATGCCTTGATCAAGGCGGCTTTTGAAAATCCTATAAAAATTGAAATTGCTGCTTCTGGAACTTCTGCGGATGGAATTATCCAAAAGATGTATTTGGTGCCTAATTTTAATACTAAAATTAACTTGCTGAAACACTTATTGGCTACTGAAAAGTCATGGACGAAAGTCTTGATTTTTGCACCAACCAAGAAGCTAACAGATGCTTTTTTTGAAATTTTAGAATTAGAATTTCCAGAACAAATAGGTGTTATTCATTCTAATAAATCGCAGAATTATCGTCTTCGAACGGTGGAGAAGTTTAACAGTGGCGAACATCGGATTTTGATGGCAACGGACTTAATTGCTCGTGGACTGGATTTTCAAGGTGTCAGTCATGTTGTTAATATTGATACGCCTGACGAAGCAGAAAGTTATGTTCATCGGGTAGGGCGTACAGCAAGAGCAAATGCAGAAGGCGTTGCCATTACGTTTGTGAATGCCATTGAACTAACAGAGGAACTGGTTTATTTGGAAGCGATTGAAGCCTTGATGCGCGAAAAATTAGAACGTTTGCCTTTTCCTGAAGAAGTAGAAATTTCAGAAGATTTGATTCCAGATGAAATTTTGACTTATAAACAGAAAAATGGGCTGGCGGGTGCTGGTATCTTAGATCAATCTCAAGGAGCTTATCATGAGAAAAAGCTAAAAAATACAAAAGTAAATCGAGCGCAAGAAAAACGTTTTGCAAGAAAAGACGAGAAATTTAATTCAAGGCGTCGAGGACCTAAATAATAGATCTTAAATTGAGAATCTGATGTTAGGCAAGAGATTAATTTGGTGATTCAAAACTAAAAGATGCTTTTACACATCTATTTGAAGGATAAATGTTTAATTTTGAATGCTAAATGCTCCTAGCGCAATCTTATGGCATTAAAAATTTAGCATTCACAATTCAACATTAAATGGAAGCTGAAAAATAAAAGGATACCTCTAAATTATCCTAGAAAACTTTCTGCGTAACATGAGTTAAGCATGTAAGAAAGAGAGCAAACACTTTTAAGGTGTTTGCTCTCTTTCTTTTTTAATGATTATAACTGGTAAACTACCTCAAATTCTTCGCAAATCACCATCATATCTTCTTCAGGAAGTTCTCCAAAAGCAGCTAAATCATTGCTGAAAAAATCCCAATGGGTCTTTTTCCAATGCGCTAAGCTTTGGTCCCCTTCTCCTTCTTTT
>CALDEP010000196.1 GCA_937942475.1 uncultured Aureispira sp. | reverse complement strand
AACCTTGATTAAAAAAGTTTTTGCGTAACATCAGTTAATCAATGGTCTGTCTCCTTACTCGCCTAAGAAATTCGTCTGAACTTCATCCACCCTTTCCCCTTTATTGAAAATTCCAATGACAACAGGAATTTGTCGCCTATTAGGATAGGTTTCATCGAGAATAACAAATAAAGACCCTGAAGTTTTATTGCCTTTGGTTAGTTGAATCGTGCTATCGCCAATTAGTTGAACGACTCCTTTGGGCTCTTCTAAAACAAATTCTAGTACAAAGTCTTCGTTCGTTTTATTGACAATATTGTAGTTGTATAAATTACTCCATCGTCCATCAGCTTGTGTTTGCAGAAGCGTTCCAGGTGTTCTTAAAACAGTAGCTTCAACTTTGTTTCTAAACAAAAGCAAACCAAAAATAATAACCGTTAAAACAAGCAATAAAATACTAAAAGCAATCGTCCGTTTGTTGAGACTTAGTTTTGATCCGTTTTTAATGTGATATTCAGAAGTATGTCGAATTAAGCCACCAGGCAAAGATAATTTATCCATAATACCATCACAAACATCCATACAAGCCGTACAATGTACACATTCCAGCTGAGTACCATTTCTGATGTCTATCCCCGTTGGGCAAACATTGACACATTGATGGCAGTCCACACAATCGCCTTTTGACTCCGCTGCTCGATCCTCGTTTTTCTTGAATTTAGATCTGTTTTCTCCTCGTTTATAATCATAGGCGACAACAATAGAATGCTCGTCCAATAAAACCCCTTGCAAACGTCCATAAGGACAAACAGAAGTGCAAATTTGCTCTCTTAATCGAGAAAAAACAATGTAAAAAGCAAATGCAAATAGGAGAATACTAAAGAAGCCCCAGACATGTTCACTTGGTGGTGTGGTGATAATTTCTGTCAATTCCTCAATGCCAATAATATAAGCTAAGAAGGTATTGGAAATGATAAATGAAACCACAAAAAATAGAACGTGTTTGGATACTTTCTTGAAAATCTTAGAAGGACCCCAATCGGCTTTGTTTAGCGCTTTTTGCTTGTTCCAATCTCCTTCAATCCAGTATTCAATTTTACGAAAAACCATTTCCATAAAAATCGTCTGAGGGCAAATCCAGCCACAAAATAAGCGCCCAAAAACGAGGGTGAATATTCCAATAGCAACAATCCCAACGACCATTACAAACATGAAAATATAAAAGTCTTGTGGATAGAATATACTACCAAAAATCACAAATTTACGCTCAATGACATTCAATAATAAAAGCGGATTGCCATTTATTTTAATGAAAGGCCCAGAGAATAATAAGGTCAATAAAATAATACTTACTATGGCTCTATAATTGTGAAATTTACCAGAAGGTTTTTTGGGATAAACCCATTTTCTATTTCCATCATCATCTACTGTCGCTAAGGAATCTCTAAATGATTCTTCCATTGTTTTTTTTTCTTTTATTTGGCGCAAATTTCTCCTTGTGGAGCTTTTGCTTTTGCAGGTGTTGTCCCTTTTAAGGTTAGGATATAACTGGCAATTTGTTGAATCTGTAAAGGGTTTAATTGTGTTTGCCAACTAATCATACCTTTGGCAGGAACACCATAAGTAATCGTTTTAAAAACAGATTTCATGTCACAGCCGTGCAGCCAGTTTTCATCTGTTAAATTAGGACCAACATTACCACCTCCATCTTTCAGATGGCAAGAAGCACATTTTCCTAAATAGAGTTCTTTTCCCGTGCTTAATTCTGTGGCATCGGCTAATGCTACGACGGTGTTTTCGTTAATTTTGGCATATTTAGTAGCCAATAATTCTTCTTTTTTTGCTTGGGCGATAGCCACCTCTTTTTCATACTCTACGGTTTGTAAACTACCAATTCCAAAGGTGTGATAATAGAGAATATATCCAATTCCAAACAGCACACAACCCGCAAAAAAGTAGGTCCACCAAGGCGGAAGTGGGTTGTCTAGCTCTTGAATTCCATCGTGTGATCCTTCTAATAAAATTTTATCCTCTTCTTCAACAGGAACTGCATTGTTTATATTTGAAATAAAATCCTTTGCCATGATATTTTGATTTATATTTTAATAGAATACTTCATGAGTATTTCTATTAGATTGATTATTAGATATTTAATGCTCCTGTTTTTAAGCTATTTTTCTGGTAATCAATCTGATAGAATTTAGCTGCGCTCAGCCTTTGGGTGCTCCAAGACCACGAAGTAGCAGCGTAGCTAAGTATTGTTAATAGGGTCTAATCTTCTAAAGGAATATTTCCCATAGCGTTAATGTGTTTTTTGCTAGCTCTAAGGGCAACCCAACAAGCCAATAAAAAGACTGAAAAAAAGATTAGGAATGAGATAATAGGATAGATTTCAATATTCACAATACTCGTCATGTGATGTTTTATGAATTTAAGCATGGTCTATTATGTTTTTGTTTGTTAATACTATACTTCGTGTAGAAATCGTATTAGATTGATTATTAGCTAGGTGTATTTCGAGTAGTCAGCCTGTTAATGAGCTGATAATTAATCTAATGCAAGATGTGTTTTTATGTTTTTGTTAAAAAACTAAAAACTCCACGAAGTATTATCATTATTAATAAGAAAAAGAGGAGAGGAGTCTAGTTTTAAAAACTTAATACCCCCTCTCCAGTAGTTAAAAACTACTTTTCTTCAAGCGTTTCTTTTTTAGAAATGTCTGTTCCAAGACGTTGCAAATAAGCAATGATGGCAATGACTTCTCGATCACTTTCTGCGCCTTTTATGGTCGCTGCAATCTCATTCGCTTGTTGATGCAAATCCTTAATAGCCTGCTCTTTTTCATAACCCTCTGGATAAGGAACACCCAAGGTGCGCATCGCATTAATCTTTGCTTTTGTTTGACTAGCGTTCAACTTATTTTCTAGCAACCAAGTGTATTTAGGCATAATACTTCCTGGAGATATTTCTTGAGGATCTCTAAAATGTTTGTAATGCCAGTCGTTACTTTTATAATTCCGACCCGTCACTACGCCTTCACGAGCCAAATCTGGACCCGTACGTTTAGAACCCCATAAATGTGGATGATCGTAAACAAACTCTCCTGCTTTAGAATATTCTCCATAACGTTCTGTTTCCGAACGGAAAGGGCGAATCATTTGACTATGACAATTATTACAACCCTCTTTGATGTATAAATCTCTTCCTTCTAATTCCAAAGGCGTTAAAGGTTTGACACTAGAGATGGTTGGTACATTACTTTTGATTAAGAAAGTGGGTACTAATTCCAAGACAGTTCCAATTAAAATAGCAATAGTACTAAGGAATAAGAGCTGTATTGGGCGACTTTCAATCGCTCTATGCCAGTAACCATCTTCGTGAGAAGGCATTAAGGCTGGTGCTTTAGCTTCTGTATCTGGCGCAAAAGTACCTTGTTTAGCCGTTTTGTAAAGGTTGTAAACCATCATTAAGGTACCAATGAAGAACAACAGCCCTCCAAAAGCTCTTAAACCATACATTGGGATGATTTGTGTTACGGTATCCAAGAAGTTTTGGTAAACCAACATACCTTCTTCATCAAATTGTTTCCACATCAAACTTTGTGTGAACCCAGCCCAATACAATGGAATGGCATAGAAAATGATCCCTAACGTTCCAGTCCAAAAGTGATAATTGGCTAGTTTTTTAGAATACAAACTAGTTTTGTACAAAACAGGGAACAACCAATACAACATACCAAAAGTTAAAAATCCATTCCAACCTAAAGCTCCAATATGTACATGTGCAATCGTCCAATCGGTATAATGACTGATGGCATTGACGTTTTTCAAGGACAATAAAGGCCCTTCAAACGTCGCCATACCATAACAAGTTAAGGCAACGACCATGAATTTTAAAACAGGGTCTTCACGTACTTTATCCCAAGCGCCTCGAAGCGTCAACAATCCATTTAACATACCACCCCAAGATGGTGCAATTAGCATAATAGAAAATGCAACGCCTAAAGATTGTGCCCAATCTGGTAATGCAGTGTACAATAAATGATGGGGTCCAGCCCAAATGTATAAGAAAATTAAAGCCCAAAAATGCACAATAGAGAGTCTATAAGAATAAACAGGTCGATTGGCTGCCTTTGGAACGAAGTAATACATTAGGCCCAAATAGGAAGTTGTCAAGAAAAATGCGACGGCATTATGTCCATACCACCATTGCACTAAAGCATCTTGAACGCCAGCATATACAGAGTATGATTTTAGCATACTAACAGGTAAGGCAAACGAGTTGACCAAGTGCAACAAGGTGACGGCAACAAAGGTGGCTATGTAAAACCAAATAGATACATAAAGATGCTTGACTCGACGATGCAAAATAGTGAGCATCATATTAGCACCAAAACTAACCCAAACTAAGGCAATCGCAATGTCAATAGGCCATTCTAATTCCGCATATTCCTTTCCTGAGGTGTATCCAAAGGGTAAGGTAAATACAGCGGAAATAATGATGAGCTGCCAGCCCCAGAAATTAATCTTACTGAGTAAATCACTATACATTCTGGTTTTACAAAGCCGCTGCAAGGAGTAATAAACACCTGCAAAAGTTCCGTTTCCGACAAAAGCAAAAATAACAGCATTGGTATGTAAGGGGCGCAAGCGTCCAAAAGAGAGGAAACTAGCGACATTTAAACTAGGAAAAACTAGTTGTAAGGCTAATATTAAGCCGACTAGCATTCCTATAACACCCCAAAACATAACGGCAATAGAGAAGTTTCTGACCGAGGTGTTATCATAATGAAAAGTTTCTAAATTTTGTGTATCCATTTTATATTGGTTGGTTCTATGATGGTAAATAGTTGTTAGGCAATTAAAAAAAGGTTAAATTATATGGTTCAGTAACAAGTTTTGTGGTCGTAAAAAAGAAGCACCTTTATCCGAGGATATGCGTCGTAAGTTTTAAGTAGAAAGTCGTCTGTTTTATTTTGATAATAAACGACTTACGACTTTCTACTTAAAACTTATATCTAGATTCATAGCATTAAAAAGGATTCTAAATATTGAGTTCCCACAAAACTTCCAATTGAGCCAATTATATGTTGAACTTAGTTTTTGGATTCGCTTTGTTCGTCATCAAATAAAATTCGAATAGAAGGCGTATGGGTGTCGTCGTACTGCCCTGATTTGATGGCAAAAATGAAGGACATCAAAAAGCCTAAGGCAATTAAAAAACTGACTCCGATTAATAAATAAATGGCACTCATGATCTAGTTGTTTTTACAAATGTAGGGAGCGATGATTGGCTTTAAAATGATGTATAGAAGCTTAGCGAATGATTTTAATCAATGTTGTTTATCTATATATATGATAACTTATATGGTTTGGCTAAAAATGGAGGTATCTGGACGTTTTTTCCATAAATACTCGTCAAAGCACATACAGACATTACGAACATAAGGACGTCCTTTTTCTGTAATAATAAGTCGATTCGACAAGCGTTCGACCAAGCCATCTTTTTCCATTTCGGCTAATTTTTTTAAGCCCTTATAAATCGCAGGATTGTTGAAATCATCAGGAGACCATTCTGTAGAAAGTTGACACATAAGATTCAAGATATGCTGTCTTAAAATAAGGTCTTGTTCACTCAATTGATGCCCTTTGGAAAAAGGAAAAACACCCTGTTCCACCAAGGCTTCATATTCTTCTACTTTCTTGACATTCTGAACAAAACCAGTCCAAGAATCGCTGATAGAAGAGGCTCCCAAACCGACCATTAATTGGGTGTGAAAAGGGGAATAGCCCATGAAGTTGCGATGCAATTGCCTACTTTGACTGGCTTGATACAAAGGATCGGTAGGCAAGGCAAAATGATCCATTCCAATTTCTTTGTAACCCATTTCTTCAAAGCGCATTTTGCCTAATTCATACAAAGCACGTTTTTCTGCATTAGAAGGCAAGGTTTCAGGCGCAAAGCTGCGCTGGCTTGGTTTTAACCAAGGAATGTGCGCATAGCTATAAAAAGCAATTCGATCTGGACGCAATTGATTCACTTGACGAATCGTTTCGTCAACAGAGTCCAAGGTTTGCAAAGGAAGTCCAAATACTAAATCAAAATTGATAGAGGTATAACCAATTTCTCTAGCATTTTTGCTTACCTCTTCCACCATTTCATAAGGCTGGATTCTATTGATAATGAGTTGGACTCTAGGATCAAAGTCTTGAATGCCCAAGCTAACGCGTCGAAAACCTAAGTCATACAGTGTTTGTAGATGTTCTTTGGTGGTGTTTTTAGGATGTCCCTCAAAGCCCAAAACAGCGTCAGGTGCTAAGATGGCATTAGCTGAAATGCCTTCTAGTAAAATTTGAAGATTTTTAGCACTAAAAAAAGTTGGGGTGCCACCTCCCAAATGAATTTCTTTGATATTGGGTTTTTCTTCGAAAGTATCGAGGTATAGCTGCCATTCCTTCAATAAAGTCACGATATAAGGGGATTCTACCTCGTGATTAACTGTAATTCTTGTTGTACAACCACAATAGGTACAAAGACTACTACAAAATGGCAAATGAATGTACAAGCTAATGCCATCTTGTGTATTGCTGGCATCAAAAGAAGCTTTTACTAAGCTTTTCCAGTTCGCTTCTGTTGGACTGTCATACCAAAAAGGTACCGTTGGATAACTGGTATATCTAGGTCCAGGAACGTTGTATTTTGTTACTAATGCTTCTGTTTTTAATTCATCACAATCCTTGTGAGAATTATCAAGCAGTTTAGAGGTATTATTTGTCATAACAGGCGTCTTTTTTGTTCACCAAAGAGTTGATTATTTAGTGCAAAGGACGAGAAGAATTATAAGTTAAAGGCTAATGAAAATCATTTCAAGCCATGTTTTAGATCATTTTTTCAGCGGATAGAGCGCCCTATATTTGTGTCATTAATTAATAGAAAAGGTTCTTTTGCAAATCGTGTGGAGTTTAAAACATAGGCTATCTTTTAACAGTTATGAATTGGGATATAAGTTTTAAGTAGAAAGTAGTAAGTCGTTTATTATCAAAAGAAAACAGACGACTTTCTACTTAAAATTTACGCCCCATACTGTCTAACAGAAAAGTGGTTTAAATATTACCACACGATTTGTCAAAGAACGTAAAAATTAAGAGTAGTATTGTTTATTCACTTACAGGAGCCAATCGAACTACCAAA
>CALDEP010000195.1 GCA_937942475.1 uncultured Aureispira sp. | reverse complement strand
CCTCCTTCAGTCTTCGGCGTAACGATATTAAAACTAAGTGCAATTATAAAGATAAGTAGTTTCATGGTATTTTTTTAGGTGAAATAATTTTCGACTCAAATATACTTTTTTTTACTTGAAAATTTGCAAAAATGGAGGCTGCATAGTTATGCATAACTTATAAAAAACAACCAACAATACTGGAAAAAGGAGGCTGAATAAGGTCAACTATTTAGGTGTTTGGGAGATATGGTTATTGGGCGCACATTGGCAGAGTAAAAAGTAAATTTTCAACTCTAGATAAAAGTAAAAATTATCAATTTTTTGATTTGAAATTTAATTAAAAAATTGATGATTTTGGCTAGGCATAAAGCTTCGCTAAAGTACCCTACTCCGCCCTACTGGCATATGTATCAACGTTAGCTTCAATTAAAATCAAATAATAATTGAATAAAAATTAAATAATTCAATTGTTAACATTAAATTTGGATAAAAATTAGATAAAAATCAAATAATTCAATTGATGGAATCCAAACTAAACTTCGATTTTAAGACTAATCAGCTCATTATTAAAAAAATAGCCTTTATTGATTCATTTAAAGGTAAATGGACAGGATTAGAAATTAAAGAATCCATTTATCTTAAAGAACTTAAACTAATTGCAACAATAGAAAGTATTGGTTCTTCAACAAGAATAGAAGGCTCTACGCTTACAAATGAAGAAGTCAGAAATTTAATTGATTCTGTAAAAATCACTTCATTTAAGACTAGAGATGAGCAAGAAGTATTTGGCTATTATGAAGTTCTAAATCTTATACTTGATTCTTTTGAAAGTATTCACATTGAAGAAAATCATATTCACCATCTACACAAATGTCTACTCCAAGAGAGTTCTAAAGACCAGAATCATAGAGGAAAATATAAAATGCTATCAAATAAAGTTGTTGCAAAATATCCAGGAGGAAATCAAAAAACGATATTTAATACAACAGACCCCTTTTTAGTTAAAGGAGAAATGCAATCTTTAATTTCATGGGCAAAACAGAATATTGAAAGCGAAGAAATTCACCCTCTAATTATTATAGCCACATTTGTTTATGAATTCTTATCTATTCATCCATACCAAGATGGAAATGGAAGACTATCAAGACTTCTAACAACACTATTTCTATTAAAAAGTGATTATGACTTTATGAAATATGCATCAATGGAAATTGAAATTGAAAAAAGAAAAAAAGATTATTATAGAGCATTGATGAATTGTCAAAAAAATAGAAATTCTGAAAAAGAAATAATTGGCGAGTGGATTGTTTTCTTTTTAGGTATGTTAGAGGCAACTATACAAAAACTTGAAGAAAGATATATCCATATTAAGGATAAAAAAAGCTATTTAAATGAAAGACAAAAAGAAGTTTTAAAATTCATTTCAGACAATGAACCAGTCAAAATAAGTGATATTACATCTAAATTAAAAGAATACACCTCTTATACGCTAAAAAAAGACATGAAATACCTAACAAATGAAGGATTCGTTAAAAAATTAGGTCAAGCAAGAGCTACAATTTATATAATTAACGAACAAAAAAAGAATAACTGAAGCTAACAAAGTGTTTATCTCCATGCTGCTTCAGGGCTGTAGAAAGCACCTCGTCTTTGGGCTTTAAAACGAAAAATCGCAAATTTTACTCTGACACGAAGAACAAATTTCAGAGTAAAATCTGCGATTTTGCTCCCGTCGGGTGTTTTTTCTTTTTATCTTTGAGCTTTCGCACGGCATAGACACCGACGCTAGGCGTAATTTTTAGCGCAAGACAAGACTTACTCCATTCAAAACACCTCATCTATGAACCGCTTAAACTACGATAACAAACTCAAGAAAGTCCATTTCAACGATATTGAATTTACACCTATATCAACAGAGAACGTAGGGGAAGTTGTTTATGATAAGCAATCGACACCAGAGCCTGACACGGCTAGTTTTAAGCAACTATTATTGGAGGTTTTATCAAAAGAAGTTGATGCTGTGGTTGTCAAGTATTCCATCCTATTTACGCCAAAACAGCCCAATTACAATGGCTTAGGTTTTTTATATTTAGGAGATAGAACAATTTTACCCATTAAAATTCAAGCTAGTGAAAACTATTTGGCTTGGGAAAAAATTGTAACAAAAGGCAATGCTTTTTTTAAAGTTGATGTGATGGATTGGTTGGTCCATTACAGCAAATCTGACAACAAGAGGGAAGGTATGTCTCATGAATTTAATGGAAAAAAATACACCATTGAAGATCAAGAATTATACACAGAGACAGGCAAATATTTGCATAGTAATGCTCCTAAAAAATTCAACCTCAAGAAAATTGCTAAAGAAAAACAAAGCTATCTCAAGAAATATGTCCATTTAGAGGACTTAAATAAAACAGAAAACTCACAAAAAATAGCTAATGCCCTGCTTCTTTTTAAACAAGATCTAACTCCTTCTAAAAAGGAAACAGATGCACTAAAAAAAGCCTTTTTAGCATTAAGTGACCTGGAATTACCTGCTGAATTAGTCCATCTCTATGACAATTGTGATGGTAGTAAGGCGCCTATAAAAGAGGGCTATTCTATTTTAAGTTCAAAACAGTTTTTGAACGAATGGAAGGCATGGAAAGCTATTTTTGATGAATGGACCTTGGAGGAATTAAAGGCAAATCAATCGGACCAAAATAAAAGCCTGCCACTCTATATCACCCCTTATTGGTTTCCATTTATGACCGACTCTAATGGTAATTTTATAGGTCTTGATTACGCTCCTGGCAAGAAGGGTACGTCAGGACAAATTATTGCTTTTGGAGCAGATGAATCTATTATTAAAGTCTTAGCAGATAATATGGCAGATTTCTTCGAACAATTATAAAATAAAATAGGAAGACAAAACTAAGCAATTGTCTTCCGAACAAATTCCTTATATGCTTCTTGAACCCCTGCTATCATTCCAGTTTTACTTTCTGGATTCTCGTACTCATTCATATCTTCATTATACTCCCTTACATACTGATCACTCCAAATAACCACTTCCATAATGATTGGGGCTAAATCAATTCCTTTATTGGTCAACAAATAAATATTTGTTTTTTTGTTTTCGGGCAATTTTCTTTTGGTAATCACTCCTATTGACTCTAGCAACTTTAATCTGGATGATAATAGATTGGTTGCAACTCCTTCATCAGATTCCGCTAAGTCCTTAAATGTTTTCTTTTTAAATAAAAGCATATCTCTAATTATTAACAAGGACCATTTATCCCCAATTAAATCCAAGGCAGAGGCGATAAGACAAGAAGATCTAAATTTTTTTTTCATTTTTTCTGAATTATTACTTTACTTTTTAAAGTAATTACTACTTTTACTTTAATTACTAAAGTAAAAATAAAAAATTATCATGATTAATGAAAATAAGTTAAGTAAAATCAACCTTTACGATAAGTTCAATGCTTCCTTTGTAAACTTGATTACTCCTGAAATGCCAGGATTAAAAAAGCTTAGAAAAGCAAATGAGTATAACAAGAATCAGCCTACTTTCGAAAAACCATTTCCTATGCCTCTTGAATATATAAATCTCAAGGGCGTAAAAATAAGGCTCGCCAAATCGCTTATTAGCCCTGATAAACCAACGATTGTTCTATTATCCGCTTTCCCTCATAGTATTTTAGCTTACTCCGCTATCTGGGATATTCTAAAATCTGACTTTAATTTATACGCTTACGACATGCCTGGTTTTGGTGGAAGTGAAACAAAACCAGAATTTATGACCTTCCCGTTTCAAGGTGAATTTCTAGGCTCTTTTTTGAAACATTTTAACATCGAAGCATCACATTTGGTAGGACCAGATGTTGGAATGGCGGCTGTATTGTCTTATGTTGGTAATCATCAACATAAAATTAAATCTATAATGATTGGTGATGGACCTGGTATTTTGCCCTCTTCTGATTCCAGCGTTATAAAGAAAATGGTCACCTCCAGTTTTTGGCGTTTGACTTTTGTCATTGCAGGTAGTGGGGCACTAGTTGAATCTGGTAAGAATATTTGTAACATTAAATACGTGCCGAATAAGTACGAAATGTCTGACTACAAAAAATCCTACAAAGGAAAGGTAGCAAACAACATGGCATGGTTTAAATGCTACCCTGAAAGTATACCAGCAATAAATGCGTCCTTAAGCGACATCCATATCCCTACTAAAATATTTTGGGGAGCAGATGATGCTATTTTATATAAAGATAATGCCGTTCGACTACATGAGAAGATGCCAAACAGTGATCTAGAAATATTCGACAACTGTGGTCATTTTGTATATCAAGATGACTATTTGAAGTTTGCTAAAATGGTAAAAATTTGGGTCAACAGGTATAATTAAAAGTGTTTAGACATTCTTATTAATACAATATAAATACCTTGCATCAAATTATTAATCGCATAAAATAAAGGACATATATAGTCATTCTCACTGTATTTGGGAACAAAAAAAGTACTTTGTTCTTAAATATGGTGAGAATCGCTAGTAAAATTATCATCAAGAATCTCACTATTAATGATCTGCATAGGCGTTTTCTTATAAATAGCAGTCCCTTGGGTAATATTGATCGTTTTGATAAAAACATAAAGCCCTAGTCCAAGATATAAAAAAGAAAATAGGGGTAATAGCGTGGCGAAACAGTCAAGGAAAATTATAACAATGCCTCCTATTATTACGGAAGCATTTATTACAATCAAAATACTATTGATAAATTCTAAAAGCAAATGCTTCTTGTATCTCAAAAGAACAGCCGTCATAAAACCTGTTATTATTGGCACTGCGCCTATAAAAACTAGTCGAAAATGTAACTTTAAAACATAGGCTCCTCGTCCTTCTACTAAAAAGTATTTTACTAGTTCATTAATTAACACCACAACGCAAAATAAAAGGAAAAATCTTATAATTAGTTGTTTCAAGTCTTGAATAAATTGTGCCTCTTTTTTCATTTCTACTAAATTAAAATACCTTTAAGGAATGAGAAAGAAATAAAGTGATCATGTGTTTATCTGTTTATAAATAAATTAGGTTCTTTTGCAACTCTTCTCACGCAGTAAATCGTGTGGAGTTTAAAACATAGGCTATCTTTTAACAGTTATGAATTGGGATATAAGTAGAAAGTCGTAAGTCGTTTATTATAAACAGAAAATAGACGACTTTCTACTTAAAACTTACGACCTATACTGTCTAATAGAAAAGTGGTTTAAATATTACCACACGAGTTGTCAAAGAACG
>CALDEP010000194.1 GCA_937942475.1 uncultured Aureispira sp. | reverse complement strand
TTTAGGCTGGAGACTTTTTCTTTTTTAGCATTATACTGCATGACCTCTTCTACTTTAGGCATTTCATTGTTTTTGTCCATCGTAATAATCTTTAGAAGAAGCCCCTCTTCGTTGTAGGAATACAGTTTATTACCTCCCATAATAACATTAATATTTATGCTTATTTGGCAAGAATAGTGCTTGAATTTATGCTTCTTATAATTTTGATAACCTATAAAGCATTTCTGCTGCAATTTCTGTATTCAAGCTTTTGGAATGTTGTTTCATTACATCAATAGCGGCTTCATTACCAATGCTATACAAAGCCCAACTAAACCATTTTGCAATCGTGGCATCTTCTGAACAAGTGTATTCAAAATTTTCAAAGCCTTGTTCTAAAATTTGGGCAATATAACGTACACTACAAGTATCTGCAATCTCTTGTATTTGTTTTGTAATCGCCTGGTGCTGTTTGTGATGAGGATATATTAGTAGTTTATTTAGGATATTTACGACTTTCCTTTGGGGGCGAATAATCCACAAAATATTCAAGAGTAGATCTAATCTATTTTCATCTTCTTTTGAGATCGCAACATCTATTTCAGTATCAAGATAATTTACATCACTAAACAAATCTATACCGAATTTATCTTCAAAAAAAGCATCAAGCTCATCCAAGCTAATGATATCATTTTCAAAGTCTTCCAGAAGCTTTAATTGCTCAATATTCATCGTATTTCTTTATGATTCTGTAATAACTTTTTCAACACGTTCTGTTTTATCAAGTTTTGAAAGTGTCAGACGCACTATGCTGTCTTCTAAAGCAGTTAAATCATGTGGGACATGACCTTCTAAAGTGATGATGTCTTCCTTTTTTAATAAATGAATATTTCCTTCAAGACCAAAATTGATTTGCCCCGCCAAAACATGGACGATTATTGGAAAAGGAGCTTTATGTTCTTTCATCACTTGCCCCTTTTTTAGTAGAATTCTTATTTCTTTTGAAAATGAAGATTCTAAAACGACCTTTGTTACAATTCTATTATCGTTGAAGTCTAAATCCTCCGTAAATGATTTAATTTCCATATCTTGTTCTTGTTTTACGGCAGCGGTCAAATTAGACCTTCATACCTCCTTCCATTTATAAAAAAACAGGTCGTCGAGCGCTTTTGCTCCTATCGAACTTCCTACTTAAAAGTAAGTAAAATTTCGACATTTCCACGCTCTAAAAAGTTAAAAAAATAAGCATGAAAAATACCTCCAACCAACTTATCACACTACTACTCCTTGTTTTTGTTTTTCCTACGCTCGGATTTTCACAAGACAATTCAACAAATGAACTAGAATACGAGGTGAATAGAGTTTATGTCCCACTTTCCATCTCAAAGGAAAAATTGCAACATGCAAGCACTATAAATGACCTTAATGCTCACTGTAAATCCTCTTGGGTAAAAAAATATATTTCAGTAGAAATTTCGACCCGTCATAAAGGAAAAATAAGGAAAGTTGTTAGCAAAAATAATGTTCTCAGCCAAAAACAAAAAGACAATATGGCGATGGCGGATGTGGGTTCTGATATTTCCATTAATATGAAATACATCCCTGACAATACCTTAAAGCAAAATACGGCTAAGGAAAGTCATTTTTCATTTATGGTCAATCCCGAAACTAAGGCCACTTATACTGGCGGACAACAGGAATTGAAACACTATTTAAAGGATCATGCGATTGATAAAATCCCTGCTGAAACTTTTAAAGAATGGGATTTAGCGGCTGTAAAATTCACGATTACCGAAAAAGGTCAAGTCGCTAATGCACACATTTTTGAAACCTCTAAAGATGAAAAAATAGATGCCTTATTATTGGAAACTATTAAAAACATGCCCAATTGGACGCCAGCAGTATATTCTAATGGCACTAAGGTGGAACAGGAGTTTGTATTAACTCTTGGAAATATGGAAAATTGTATTGTCAACCTTTTGAATATTCGTCGGGATTGATGCAAACTATATTTATAGTGAAGTGCTTTAGATTAATACTTCGTGGATTTTTTGTTTTTCTATCGAAAAAGCAAAAAAACATCTATGCATCCATTTGATTATCAGTGTTTTAATTTAACGAATATTATAAATCTATCTTACTGATAATCAAATAGATACGATTTCTGCACGAAGTATTGTTAGATTTAACAGTTTTTAATTGTGGGAGTAAGTGCAAGATTACTACAAAGGGCATCGCCCTGATACTATTTATAAAAAACAATAACTAAATAAATAAAAGGGCATCGCCCTGGCACCATTCTTCAACAATAAATACATTCATACTCTTTTTATCTTGATATCGTATTGATGAGGACGAAGCTAACACTCCTATCTCAATTGAGGTACATTTTTTTTTATAATCACCTTTCTAAGCATATTATAACACTTAATAATTCAATTCAAAGACCTTCTCCAATTGTTTGCGACCAATAAAATCAGGCGTTATACGCACCATTGTATTTCTAAAAGCAGTTAAAACTGGATTTTTGAGATGTGCTAATTGACCAATTTGCCAACTGGTTTTGATGATTTGAATGGCTTTGGCTTGTCTAATGTTTTGATAAGCTTCAAAAGCTGTTTTGCAGTCTGCTTCCTTGGCTAAACAATCTGCCAAAACCCAAGCACTTTCTATCGCTTGATTGGCGCCTTGTCCCATATTGGGCGTGGTGGCATGTGCGGCATCTCCCATCAAACAAATTTTTCCTTTGTGCCACGTTTTTAAGATTTCTAAATCACTTAATTCAGCTTCAATGATCTGATCAGAAAGCGTTGCTTTTATTAATTGGGCAACCAATGGATTAAAATTGGAGAACAATTCTCCTAAGTCTACTTCTTTAAATTCTTTTGTTGCATTTTTTTGATAACTGGCACAAGCGAACCAGTAAACTTGGTCGTTTTCGATGGGTACAATACCAAACCTACGACCACTTCCCCAAGCTTCTCTCATGGTATACTCCATCCCTTTTTCTAACTTGAACGATGCCACGCCTCTCCAACAAAGTTGCTTTGCAAAACGCTCCTTAGCTTGAGGAAAAATTGATTGGCGAACGCCCGAATGGATTCCGTCTGCTCCTATAACGACATCTGACTGATGCTTGGAGCCGTCTAAAAATTCTAAATAGATGCCATCTACTCGCTCTTCTACTTTTTTTAATTTTTTGTCTAAATGCAAGGGTACATTCTGCAATTTTGACAATAAAATTTCGTGCAGGGTGGCTCTGTGGATGGCAACATTGTTTAAGTTATATTTTCCTTCAAAGTAGGCCAATTCATTTCCTGCCATTACCTTTAAATCGGCATTGGTAATCGCCATTTTATCTAAACAATTGCCACTTGTTTTCAGCTGTTCTGCCAAACCCAAACGTTGGTAAATTTGCATGGCATTCATGGCTAGAACAATTCCTGCCCCTACTTTTCGGAAGGCAGACGTGGCTTCAAAAATTTCTACTTCAATTCCTTTTTTTTGCAAGGCAATAGCTAGGGTTAAACCGCCAATTCCTGCTCCTATAATTGTTACTTTCATCTTTTTTTAGCTTATACTAAGAATTAACTTTTTTTATTTATTTCTAGAGTAAGTAGTAGGTCATGCATGCATTCACAGAAATTAACACACATAAGGGCACATAATATCGAGTATCATTTTGAGCAAAGGCACCTGCTCGTCGCTTCTTAAACAAGCCCACATATTTGAAATCTCCTATAGCTCTTAAAGCAAAAATAGCCGCAATTATTATCAAACAAGCCCCTAAATAGTAGGCGGTTATAAAAGAAAAAAGCCCTAAAGCAGTAGCGTGAACTGAGGCAAAGCCCAGAAGACCTCCAGCAACAATGAAAGTAGCGATTGGGGGTGGTTTAAAAGAAGCAACCACATTGTCTAGCTGAGGAAAGACAGCACTTGTCCCCCATTTCCCTCCAAATCCCCAATAAACATGTATTAGACTAATTAGAATAAAAATTACCAAATTCAAGCCGCTAAATACTATCATAATTTCATTTTATTTTATAACTTTAGGTCAAACATACTAAAAATAATTAACTTTAGGTCAAGTATACTAAAAAATAATTGAGTGAAATCGAATACCACTAGTACTAACACCAAATCAAAGATATTAGCTACTGCATTGAAGTTGTTTAATACCCTTGGATTAGCAAAAGTAACTTTGAGAAACATTGCTAAAGAAATGGGCATTAGCCAAGGAAATTTATGTTATCATTTCAAAAAACGAGAAGATATTCTTGGGGCTTTGTACCATGAATTGGTTGCTTTGATGGATGAGGTGGTGCATCAGGCAGGTATGAGTTTACCTACTTTAAGTGGTTCTTTTCAAACGTCTAAAAGAATGATGCAGCATTTTTATGACTATCGTTTTTTCATGTTAGATTTTGTTCAGATCATGCGAGAAAATGAGGATATTCATCAGCATTACAAGGCCTTGAGTGTCTTGAGGCAACAGCAGTTTTTGGGAATGTTTGAGTTGTGGGTGCATGAAGGTCTGATGCGTCCTGAAGAATTTGAGGGGGAGTTTTATAATCTCTATTTGCGTTCTAATATTCTGGGTGATTTTTGGCTTTCTTCGGCTATTATACAGCAGGAGTTGACGGTGGATTTGGTGGATAAGTACAATCATATTGTCTTTCAGAATTTGTATCCTTATCTTAGTCCTAAGGGTAAGAAGCAGTTTTTGGAGATTATGGCTTAGGTTTGTTTGTTATTGTTATTGTTATTGTTATTGTTATTCTTCTGATAGACACGGATTTTACGGATGATACGGGTTTTTACGGATTTATGCAGATTTTACGGATTCTTTGGATTTGCTCGGTTTTTTTGGATTATTATAAAAAAATGGTGCAGAAATTTGATTTCTTGCACCATTCTCGAAAGGTATAATTTTTATGTAAAGTTTAAAATGCTTATTTTTTGATGAACTTTTGCGACATTATTTCTTCTTCATTTGTTTCTACAGATAGCATATATGTCCCTGCATTGAAGTCTTTGACTACATCTAACACAATGGTTTGATTGGACTTAATGGCTACTTTAGACTGATATAGGCGTTTTCCATCGACGCTAAAGATAGAGAGTGTTGCGTTGCTTACTTGTTTGGGTAGTTGCTTAAAGGTAATGTGCAATGCTGCATCTACTGGGTTTGGATATAGCTTCCAATCCATGTATTTTCCACTAGACTGCCCATTCACGGCACGAACTTCTGAATAGCTTGCTGTGCCATCAAAATCAATTTGCTTTAGGCGATAATAACTCGTTTCGAGCGTACTGTTTTCATCTGTATATTGATAATGATTAGTAATAATTGAAGTTCCTTTTCCATCCACCCAAGCGATTTCTCTAAAAGCTGTTTCTCCCTCTAACATTCGTTCTACTTGGAAGCCTTGGTTATTGATTTCGGATGCTGTAGCCCAATTTAACAAAACTTCATCTGCATTTTGGCGCACAGCATTAAATTGAATCAATTCAACAGGAAAGACGGCAACTGCATTCGCAAAAACAACTTGGCTAAAGCTTGTAATTCCCGCAGAATTATCAAACAAAAGGCTTCCATTGTAACCACTTGTTGCTGTATTGGCATTTGCCAAAGCCCCTCCCCATGTCGCTCCATAAGCTGTAGAAGGTCGTTTGTAAACTACCAAAGGCGAAGATACTTCTGGCTGAGCAGCATCTACAGGATCAATATAACCAACATTGAGTAAAGATAAACTGCTTAGGGTGGTAAAGCTTGTATTTGCACCATAATTATGAATCACAAAATACTCATCATCTACTTGACCTGTAATGGAACTTGCTCCTGTTGGGCTTTCTGTTTCTAATCTAGAAACCACCACTTCCCCATTTGGCGTTGTTGCACCAAACTCGATTCCCAAACCAACAGCCGCATAAGTTGCTGTGAATGGTCCTGTAGCTGGAATCGTTAAGGTCTGAGAAACACCTCCTGCTACGGCAACTTCCGAAGCTACGTAAGCCGTATTTGGCATATTAACGGTAAGTCCATTCGCAAGTCCTAACCCATCTTTCACGCCGTTTGCTGTTCCTATTGGATCGTCGGTATTAAATTGATAATAAGCGACTAAATTAGATTCTGAACCTAGCAAGGTTAAGTGGCTGTTTTCTCGAATTTCTGTTTGTGTACGTGCCGTATTCCAAACTCGGACTTCATCCATACTTCCGTTCCAATGTTGCGCTCCAGCCCAGCCGCCAATTTTAAAAGTAGACGCAGAAACATCAAAGGCGCCTGTTTGTGCAATAGAATTTTGCTCCACTCCATTGACATAAATTTTCATTGTAGCACCATTATAAACCCCCACAATATGATACCACTCGTTGATGTTCATTGTCATTCCTGCATCGACAGAAACCCATGTTGGTCCAAAATTTAGTAAAAACTGAGGTTCTCCATTGATCGCTTGCAAAGCATAAGCATCATCGCCTAATACATCGCCAAATTTCGTGATTATTTTTTGGTCTCCACTAGTGTTTGCCATTTTAACCCAAGCTTCTAGTGTCAGCTCATTTGTACTATTAAAACTAGCTGGATTACCAAAATCAATATAATCGTCTACGCCATCAAAAACGTACCTATTTCCTCGTACAGGACTGATGTTATCGGCACTTTGTTGCACCACCATAAATTGCCCAAATACCTCGATATTAGGAAACGTAATGGTATTATTAGTAAGCGTAGAGGCAATGGCTATTTCTTGCCAAACTCCATCTGCATGCATGGCTCTATGGTATAAACGATACTTCAAAGGGTCCAAACTACTAAAGCTTCCTACAGGAAACGTAAACGTCAAGTCTCCTACATAAGTGCCTGTTGTGCTTGAACTATTCATCGTCCACATAGGATTATCATAAAGTACAGCAGCATGGACACCTGTGGTACTGTTTGGGGTATAATTTTGATACGTTACCGTGATATCTTCTGTGCCTGTTTTGGTAGTAATATTCATATCCAATTGGGCATTCGCAAAAGATTGTAGGCCTGTATTGGATATGGCGGTAATGGTTTGGCTATTAGAAGGGTTAGAATTTCCTGTATTCACACTGGAAGCCTGACGAGCTGCCCCACCTACCAAAAGCCCTGCATTAATTCCTAGTGCATCTGTTGCTGCTAGTCCTGCCGTTTCGTTCAATTGATAATACGAAACCAAGCCTGTTTCACAAGCGCTTAGGGTCAAATGCATATTTTCACGAACCGCCTGTTCTGTTCTCGCAACATTCCACAAACGAATTTCATCTAGCTCAATATTAGAAGGTTTGCCATTACTATCAGAACGTTTTCCTATATGTGCATCTCCTGTACCAGAAGGGGTGGTGGTAATAGAAGGGTCTGAACTTAGGGTTTGAAGGATCCCATTTGCATAAAATTTAAGGCGATCTCCTGCCAAGGCTGTTCCATCAAAGGTAACTGCAATGTGTGTCCAAACGCCTACAGGAACGGATAAATTAGGCGAATTTGCCGTTTGGTTTGTTCCATTACAGATGCTAATTTTCAAAAATTGGTTGTTGGCTTGTGAGCCGCCACTTCCCAAGAAAATTTCAATACGATTCGTGCCATCCAAGCGCTTGGAAAAGACCCGTTCTGAATTTACATCAATGGTAATTGGCTTAATCCAAGTCTCAAATGTAAAACCACTTTGCCCCTCTAAATCTGTCGTTGCACCTAAATTAAGGTAATCATTCACGCCATCCAAAACAATACTATTTCCTCTAATTTGTCCTAAGCTTGTTTCATAGAGCGGACTTCCTATATCTCCGATATCGTTTGCATAAGCGTTTGCATCTGCGGTGGTATTATTTCGTTCATAACCTAAGGTTCCAGTCACATCGTTTCCTGTACGATCAACGCCAGGAGAGGCTTTGCTTCCAAAGGTAGTTGTGCCGTAGGTCGCTTCTGTATAATGCGTTGCACGACCTTCTGTTTCATCATTCTGATAAGCAAGCGACCAAACAACTGCTCCTGTATTATCTTCTAAAACAATTTCATCTACTCCATTTGCCAAAGTCATCCCAACTTGTACCACTTGATCGCTAACACAGCTTTTCAACCAATGTTCTTCAAACTTATTTTTGTCTTTAGCTAGAATCATATACGCTCCTGCTGCCAAAAATAAATCGGTCGTTGATATAACACTATTATTAGTATCCTCATCTTTCAAACGCCAATCTCTCAAATTGACTACCGTACTTCCATAGTTATAAATCTCTACCCATTCCTCTTCCCCCTCTACTCCAGAAGGGTTCGCCAGCCACTCTGTAATTGCCACCTCTGGTGTGGTTACAATAACATCAGAATACGCTGCAATAAAACCATCGTGATGGGTTGTTCCACTGGTCGAACTCAGCGTTGAGCTACCCACAGGATCAAAGTCAACATTGGCATCTTCAAAATAACCGACCAAATAAATTCTGCCATTATTCGCATAAATTCCATAACCTCGATCGTTGTCTGGTCCTTCAATCGTAAAGGCATTTACGTAAGTCCCCGTAGTCGTGTATTTTGCAATAAATGTTTCGTCACTAGTCGTTCCTCCTTGCGCTATCAGATTTACCGTATTGGCACTAGGATCAAAGTCGGCTGTTTGTCTGAACTTACCTGTTGCATAGACATTTGCACCATCCACACTTAGATCATAGCCATAATCAATACTAGCTCCTCCAATTCCAAAACCCCAAATATGTGTTCCAGAAGCGTCATATTTCGCCAAATAAAGGTCGTTACTACCATTTGAGGTAACCGTGTTGGTTCCTCCACTAGGATCTAAATCGACACTGTTTTGAAAGGCACCAATGACGTAAACATCACCTGCTGCATCTGTATCTATTTCTTTAACTTCTTCGGAGCCTGTAGAGCCATAACTAACCACCCAATTGCACAAACCATTAGCGGTATTGTACTGTGCCAAATAAGCATCATAACTACCAACTGATGTGCGTTGAATAGCGGTTCCGAGCGGATTAAAATCGGTTCCTGTACCTTGAAAACGCCCTCCTAAGTAAAGCAAATTACCAAGCACATGTACATCGTAACCATAGTCAATTCCTGTTCCACCAATGCTCAAATCCCACTGATGGAGTCCATTTGCATCGTATTTAATTAAGACGGCATCATTGCTATTATTAGAAGTATTCAATAGATGGGCTGTTCCAAGTGGATTAATATTTATTCCAGTACCTAAATTATCATCTAAACGGCCTGTTACATAAATATTGTTAGCAGCATCTACATCTACACCCAAAAGCTCGTCACTATTACTATTGGAACCTAAGCTTATAGCCCAAATACATTGTCCTAGCGCATTGTATTTAGCAATAAAACCATCTAATACACCTCCTGAATTCGTGCTACTCAAAAGCGTTGCATTTCCACCTCTTGGGGCAAAATCAACATTCAATCCTCGGTATTCTCCAACCACTATGATATTCCCCAAAGCATCTACGGTTACATCATGTGCAATCGTATTTTCGGACACACCAGTAGTCGTTGCCCCAATACTCATGGCCCAAATAAAAATGCCATTCAGGTCATATTTTGCAATAAAACCATCGTAATTAGAACTAGAAGAACGGCTAAAAACGCCTGCTCCTAGATCAAAATCTGCCGTTTCTCGAAAACGTCCGACCACATAAATATCGCTGGCAGCATCTTCAATAACAGCATTCGATTCTACATGGTATGCGGGCGCTTCAATACTCCCCACCCAGTCTAGGGTTTGAGCATAATTGTAGCCTTGGAAGCAAAATAAATAACATAGGACTACTAATCCCCATTTTGTGTAAATTGAGTATTGCATATTTGTGTAAGTTGAATGGTGCTTTTAGGTACTGGGGTAATAGCCTAATAGCTTAGTGTTTGTTCTAGTTTGTTTGTGATCTATGGGGTTATATAAAATAAGCTTTTATTTTTTTTATTGCTAAAAATTAAAGTATTTCACATTATCTTTTTTACAATTTAACAAGTTTTTTTTACAAAGAAGCATAATTTTAGTTCTTTTTATACAACGATCATTCTATCTATTTTATTTTAAACATGAAGTTGTTTAGAATTAACGATTTTTAATAATATGTTTTTTACTTAGAAATGTATACCCCATTTTATAAAGGGCATCGCCCTGACACTATTATTAAAAAAAACAAACAAAATACTAAAAGGGCATCGCCCTGACACCCTT
>CALDEP010000193.1 GCA_937942475.1 uncultured Aureispira sp. | reverse complement strand
TAAATTTCCTGTTAAGGTGGTAATATTAACAGCAATCGTAACTCCTGCTGCAAGGGTATAAGGACCATCTGTTAGAGAACATCCATTGGCATCCGTTACCGTGACATTATAATTTCCAGCTGTCAAACCTGTTAGGTCTTGGCTAGTAGCACCATTGTCCCAGTTGTACGTATAGTTTGGCGTTCCACCTGAGATGCTTGTGAAAATAGTACCATCCGCAGAATTACTACAGAATGGATTGTTGAAAGAATCAAGGCTTATCACCAATAGAGGCGGTTCCGTGATCGTAATGCTTTGTGAATCCATACAAGAAATTGCTGGAACTCCAATACCACCTGAAATCGTATCTGTAACCACCAAGGTATACGTTCCTGCCCCTAAATTACAAATCGAATCAATATCCATTGTACCTGTAGACCAAGCTAAATTCATTGGGCTACCACTACCACCTGTTACAACAGCATTGATACAACCAGAAGCATCGTTGTTACAAAGTAAATTAGTAGGTGTTAATAAGATATTAATAGCAGGATTATTCGTACAACTAGGATTTAGAGTACTACAAGTTGTCGTTCCATTAGGACTCAAAGGACAAAGACCCGTTGTGCCATCGTTTCCACGTACAAGAATCGTATAAGCAGTATTGCCCATTAAACCCGTTGCAGTAGCAAACAATGAAGACCCAACATTAATCCAAGTCGTTCCACCATCGATACTATATTCGTAGAATCCAGTAGGAGGTAGACCCAAATCTGACCAGCTAAAACTAATGCTGTTGATATCAGAACTATCACAAGCGATTACAGGCGTATTCAATCCAGATACAATACGTACTGTAGTTGAATCAACGTAAGTACAGATGCCATCTTGAACAGCAACCGTATAAGTGGTTGTTGTAGTTGGTGTAGCAACAGGAGAAACCACATCATTGGCACTCAAAGTAGCAGCAGGCGTCCAGGTATAAAAAGGACCAAATACTTTTGGACTAAAGCGATACGCAACACTAGTAATTGGACCACTTGCTTGTCCTTGTGTTGCATTTAGACTAGAGTGATAATGTGCTAAAGTTCCATCTCCATTTTCAATACCAATGGTAGAAATAGCTAATGTATTACTAGTAATGTGTATTTCAATAGAGTTATCTGACTCATTCAAAATGGCTTGTGAAGTCACTTCATTAAGTCCCAACCAGTTTTGAATTGAATTAAAGTTGACCACTAATTGGCGATTTGGAGCGGTACCAATGACATTGTAATTAATAGTACCACCATTAGAAACATCTAAATCTTCCCAACCAAGGGCAATAATGTTTTCAGGATCACCAGCAAAAGGCAAGGTCGCTCCAGGCATAAAACCTGTGCTAGCACCTAGTGCATTAAAGGTGATAAATCCATTGGTATGAATGTAGAACGTATTAAAGCTATTACAATAAAAATTAAAATCAAAACCAACAGGAAGTGCTGCCGATACCCCTTCGTCTGTAGCCGAAAAGGTAGAAGTTGCTGTAAAGGTAGTTACAGCCGTTCCACCTGTTGTAGCCAATGGAGCAAAAGGAATGATGGTCACATCATAATCGTCACAAATGGCAGGTGTTAAGGTGTCAGCTAAATTAACGAGTAAGTTGGTGCTAGAACCAAAACAGACAGAATCTGGAAGTGCTGTGGCACTTATAGACATATCAGGATAGTAAAGTACCATTGTATCACTCATTGGACATAGACCGCCATAATTATAATCCACGACAATAATAGTAGAATCATTAGAACTCGTACTAGAAGTCGTTGGTATTGTAATTGTTGGAACTCGTGAAGTCGTGCTAGAAAAAGTAACAACTGGACCGCTAATTTGACTCCAAGTATAATTAGAGCTTCCTATAGTTGTTGTTGGGATAGAATCCGCAACTACTTGAAAACTAGCGCCAGAACAGACCGTTCTGTCGCTCAAACGAACTCCTGGAACGACTACTTGAATACTAAGTAAGTCAAAGCAACTACTGTCACTGAATCCACCTGTATTCAAATCATTCCTTAATCCAAGATTAAAGTTGTTCACTCCAATTTCTTCTGCACTAGGCGTCAGCAAAGTAAAAATAGTTAGAGAATCATAATTTGTAGGCGCATTGGGGTTAAATGCCAAAACACTATTATTTGGAAAGGCATCATTTACAGTTGTAAATGGTCCATATAAGCTTATGGTGTCGTTAAGGGATCCAGAAGCACCAATTTGTATGCCCAAGGTGTTATTTGGACAAACGACAAATTGATTGATTCCATTGATGGTATCTGTCAAAAAACCTTGATTTCCAATACTAGCTAAAGTAGTGTCAATGGTATAAGGAATTTTACAAGGACAAGCAATGCTTCCCGCGCCTGAATTTTGAGTACTAAAAATACTCGTAGCAGTGTTCGAAAAGTTAGTCACCATTAAAATATAAACTTCTCCAGCTTGAGCTGCAGGAATGGTCACTTGTTCTTGACCAATAGCGCTGTAACTACAATCCGCTACGTCACCCCATTGATTTCCTTGACCCATAGAATCACAAGCAGTACCTGCTGCCGAAACACTACTAAAAGGTCCCCAAAGAATAAAATCAATATCTACATTAGCTGTATTGTCCAAGGTAAAATCAATCAGCCCTGTTTGCTCAATCGCTATAGAGAAATAACTGGGATTACCTTGTGTTCCCAAACAGTCATAATTGGGGCCAGCAGGAGCTTGCGGTCCTGCACCAGCACCACCACCATCAAAGTTAGCAGGGTATTGTGCGATGCCACTACAGAAGGGACTTTGGAAGGCGTCCGAACAGTCTGTAGCCTGTGCATTTGCTTGATTGAACCAGCAGAAGCTGAGACAACACAAGGCTATAATACTATATAATTGTTTCATTATAAATTAGAATTTGTAAAATAAGGAATTTGAACCTTATCTTTTGAAGTAAATAAGATGATAGAAAACAAGACAAAAACTAAGTTTATTTAGCTGCTTTTTTTAAAGCAATTTGTGCTTGTTTTTTTTGTTCATAATCAAGTGTTGATTCTAGTTTTTTTACCGTTTCTAGATTGAGCCTTAGTGCGTGCTCGTATTTCTTGATTAGTTCTACATCTGTATCTTCGTTTTCTTGTAGATTTTTGATAATGGCAGTCAATCGCTGTTGATCTGCTAAGAGTTCTTCCATCGTTCTTTGATGGTCTTCAGCTGTTGAAGTGGCGGCTCTTGTTTTGCCACAAGTAGCACATTTTTTATGTGCTTCTTTTTGTTGGATACTTAAGGCTTCTAAATCAATTTTCACTGCCTGAGGATACCGCCTCATTAATTGATTTTCTGCCTCTTGGTGTGTTCTTTTTGCTTCTGTGTCAGATTGTGCAAACAATCCGAACGGTGCAATAAGTAACAGGAGGATTAACTTATGCATAATGTTATAAAATTAAATGATTAAAAAAATGAATTATAATTCTTGACTATTAATGTCTTAGGTAATATTATTTAAATAGGGGGAATTAAGATAAAGACAAAGTGAATCAAAGTTAATATAAAAAATGTTGAAGTTAAAGAAAATTTTATAATCCTACAAAACATTTTTTTATAAAAAAGAAAGATAAGCATAGAAGAATAAAAAAAAGTCCTGCTTTAAAATCGACCTTTTCCCAAAAAAAACATACTTTGAATGCTGATGTAAAATAAAAGAACCTAAAACAAGGTGTTTAGTACTGTTTTTTGTTTTTAAAGTGTTAATTGTTACTACTTTGTGTTGATTTTTGAAGTGGATTTTTTGGATTGGTAAGATTTTAAAGAATAAGAATATTTATGGAACACATTTTTAGAGGAATTTTGGGGATTACAGTATTGATTGCTGTGCTGTTTATATTTTCTGCGAATAGAAAAGCAATTGATTGGAAATTAGTAGGAATTGCCTTAGGAATGCAAATCTTATTCGGTTTGGCAGTCTTAAAAGTAGATTTTGTCCGAGGAATATTCAATTTTATTGGAAAAGGATTTGTCAATGTATTAGAATTCACGAAGCAAGGTTCTACCTTCGTATTTGGTGGTCTAATGGACCCTTCTAACATCGGTTTTATCTTTGCTTTTCAAATATTACCAACCATCTTATTTTTCTCTGCATTATCATCTATACTATACTATCTAGGGATTCTACAGCGAATTATATATGCCTTAGCCTATGTGATGACAAGAGTGATGCGCCTTTCTGGTGCAGAAAGCTTGGCAGCAGCAGCCAATGTATTTATTGGTCAAACAGAAGCGCCTTTGATCATCAAACCTTACCTAGACAAAATGACCAAATCAGAGTTGTTGTGTTTGATGGTAGGAGGAATGGCAACGATTGCGGGTGGTGTATTAGCGGCATATATTGGCTTCTTGGGAGGAGATAATCCTGCCGAAAAAGAAGAGTTTGCTCGCCATTTATTGACCGCATCTATTATGTCTGCACCCGCAGCAATTTTAGCAGCTAAAATATTATATCCAGAAACCGAAGAAGTAGATACTAATTTGGAGATTCCTAAAGATAAGATTGGTAATAATTTACTAGAAGCAATTTCTAATGGTACCTCTGATGGTCTAAAACTGGCGGTTAATGTTGGTGCAATGTTGATTGTATTTATTGCTTTGGTAGCCATGCTGAATGCCATTTGTTCCAGTACTTTAGGCGAATGGATTGGTTGGACAAGCGATGGCTCTTTTGCTTTGATGGGCGATACGTTTTTACCGAGTCAAGATACCTTAATTCAAGCCATACAAGTACCTTTGCCACCAACTGAAGAAATGGTAAAAGTGGTACAAGAATCTATTTTGGTTGGCTCAAATGGTCTAGACAGTATTGCCTTTAATATAGTAGAAGAAGCACAAAGTGTACCAAGGTTTGAGGTGGTTTACGATACTTTATTGAGGTCAGAAATGGATGTTCGTTGGGCTATTATTGGTCAAGAGACGATTGCAGGAGCGAATGGAATTGATAGTTTGATTCCTGTAGATGGATGGGTTTTGTATGAAAATGGAAATGCTAGTGTACCAATGGATACGTTGAGTTATGCAAGTAATGAAATGAATAGAATGTCTTTGAATCTGCATACCAACCAGGCAACTTCTGGTAGATTTCCAGCATTTAACTTAGAATATATTTTAGGCGTTGTGATGTCTCCTGTAGCGTGGATTTTGGGAACACCATCAGATGATATTTTGATTGTGGGACAATTGTTAGGTAAGAAAACAATTTTGAATGAATTTGTAGCCTATGCGGATATTCCTGCGGTTAGTGATAGTATTTCTCACAAATCAAAAATTATTGCTACCTATGCTTTGTGTGGTTTTGCTAATTTTGCTTCTATTGGTATTCAAATTGGAGGTATTGGAGCCATTGCGCCTGAGCGTAGAACGACCTTATCTGAGTTTGGTATGAAAGCTTTGATTGGAGGAACGATTGCGTGTTTCTTAACGGCTACCATTGCAGGGATGTTGATCTAATTTTTAAAAAAAAGTAACTTATTTTAATACTCCGTTGATTTTTTAGTTTTTCTATGAAAAACATAAAAAAGCATCTTGCATTAGTTTGATTATCAGCTTTTTAGTGTTTTAACTAGCAAAAGTACATCCTGCTGATAATCAAACTAATACGATTTTTCAACGGAGTAACTTATTTATTAATAATAATAAAACCCATGAATTATGAATACGGAAGTTTTAGATGACAGTAATTTTAAAGAAGGAGAATTAAACATTGAATATCCAACACTAGGGGCTCGATTTGTCGCGTCAATATTGGATTTTTTGATAGTGGGGGTACCGATGGCAATACTTTCTTTTGGTAATATTTTTTATTTGGGAAGTTCATTAATAGCCATTTTATTAGTTTTTGTTTTTCCTGTATATAAAGTATACATGGAAGGAACTTATGGTTATACTTTTGGAAAAAAAATACAAGGATTTAAGATTGTAAAAGCTGGAGATGGAGCTGGAGCTGGAGAGGAAGAAATGGATATGAAAACTTCTATGCTGCGTTACCTTTTTGGTTTCTCTGTATTAATGTTTACCCTGATAAATACGATCTATACCTTTGGAGCATTAGTAGAAGGTGGAGTTGAAAGTTTTTCAGATTTTGCAGCAAGAAGTGAAGCGGTTCAAGCGGCCGTTCCTGGTATTTTCACCACACTAGCGAATGTGGCTAATTTAGTTTACTTTGTAGCAATTTTATTTATTTTTCAAGGAGGAAAGTGCCAAACGCTTTATGACAGAATCGCAAAAACTATTTGTGTCGTAAATAAAGATAAATAGAAGATTAAAAAAACGATCCATTTAATACCTAGTAAGATGAGGTGATAATTGGATCGTTTTTCTGAAAAAGGGTTGGTAAACTCTTTTGCTAGGATAGAATTTTATAATCTGTAATTATATTCTACCTTTGCGGCAATAAGATTTATTTACATCAAAAAAGCGAGATAAGATGAAAGCGTTTTTGTTTCCAGGGCAAGGAGCTCAATTTGAAGGGATGGGAAAAGATTTGTATGAAAACCACGAAATTGCTCGTCAATTATTTGATCAGGCGAATGAGATTTTGGGTTTTGATATTACTAAAGTAATGTTTGAAGGTACCGCTGAAGAGTTGCGTCAAACTAAAATTACGCAACCTGCTATTTTTCTGCATTCAGTTATTACTGCAAAAGTAAAAATGGATAAAGATGAAGTGCCGGCAGCTGTTGCAGGACATTCTCTAGGTGAATTTTCGGCTTTGGTAGTAAGTGGCGCCATGACTTTTGAAGCTGCTCTTCAATTGGTGTATAAGCGTGCTTTGGCAATGCAGAAATCTTGTGATGAAACAGAGGGAACCATGGCGGCAATTATGACGCCTGATATGGAATTGGTAGAAACGATTTGTAGTGAAGTAGATGCTGCTGTAGTGCCTGCTAATTACAATACTCCTAGCCAATTGGTCATTTCTGGTTCTTTAGAAGGGGTAGCCGAAGCGTCTAAACGATTAGAAGAAAAAGGTGCTAGAGTAATTCCATTGACGGTTGGAGGGGCTTTTCACTCGCCTTTGATGGATTCTGCGAAACAAAGCTTACAAGAAGCGATAGAAAGTACTACTTTTTCGACGCCCAATTGTCCAATTTATCAAAATGTAACGGCTAAGCCAACAACAAGTGTTGATGAAATCCGAACGAATTTAATCAACCAATTGACGGGTTCTGTGCGTTGGAGTCAAACGATTCAGACGATGATGGCAGATGGTATCGAGCATTTTGTAGAAGTAGGCGGAAAAGGGCGTATTCTATTGGGAATGGTTCGGAAAATTAATAGAAAAGCGCAAATGGAAATGTTATAGAGACTTTATTCTTAAACAACTTCTATTTAAAAAATGCTTCTTAGTGAACCTAAGAAGCATTTTTTTGTTTTTTGATAAACATTGATCTGATTCAGCATAATTTTTGCTGTAAGTTTATTACCTAATAATTCCCCAGCTTATTTTATGTAATCTACCTTTATTAAATAAGCGGACAGCAATGTCAAAATTTATTAAACCCTATTCATTATGACAAGAGGAAACTATACAATCAGCTTTTTTTTAGTGGCATTTTTATTGGTCATCATGGGATGTAAGCGTCCCGTTGAATTTAACCCCAACGATTTGGTTGATGCTAGAGATGGTAATCGTTACTCGACGGTTGTGTATGGAGATCAGCGTTGGATGGCAGAAAATTTGAATTATAATCTAAACAATTCAAAGATAAATCCCGATAATCCAATTACAGAATATGGGCGATTATATACTTTTGAACAAGCTGCTACTGCCTGTCCTTCTGGTTGGCACTTGCCAACAGATGCCGACTGGCAAACGATGGAATCTCATTTGGGTATGGGGGCAGCAGAATTGGGTTTAATAGGTTATCGTGGCGGGCTTTTAGGAAGGTCTTTGAAATCATCTACTGGCTGGTTACTCAAAAATGGCAGCAATCAGGTTGAATTTAATGTTTATCCAACAGGTATTTATAATAATGATAAAAATGCTTTTGAAGAGTTGACTTATCAAGCGCAATTATGGACCGCTACTGATGCTGGAAATGGACAGGGCTTTAATCGCTCCTTGACCAAAGATTTTGACGGTGTTCG
>CALDEP010000192.1 GCA_937942475.1 uncultured Aureispira sp. | reverse complement strand
ATGAGGAGCATACCGTATAAGGAGCATCGCTTCGTCCCCATTTACACGTTATCAAGATAAGAAGAGGAGAGGGGTATCATTTTATATTTCGATGATTTTGTTTCTCGGATAAATGGTGTCAGGGCGATGCCCTTGGTGGTGTCAGGGCGATGCCCTTAGAGGTGGTGTCAGGGCGATGCCCTTTTTAAGAACGTTAGACTTAATTTTTTTTAAAAAAAACATATTATTAAAAATCGTTAATTCTAAACAACTTCTTTATAACAAGAAGGGTTTGTTGAATGGCTTGTGTTATAGATTTCTTGACAGTTCAAACCCTTTAGTTTTTATCAAAAAAAATCAGCTTAAATTGATCGTCAATTTAAGCTGATTTTATAACAGAGCCTTCAAGGCTTTATTATAAACCTACATTTCCTCTACAATATGTGCGTACATTTGCCATACTTGATCCTTTTCTGGTAAGGAGGCTGTAATCACAATAGGCTCATTTTTGATCGGATGAATGAACGATAGTTTATTCGCATGCAAATGGATGGTTCCTGGATCGGTGTTGAACTTAGAAGCACCATATTTCTTATCTCCACGTATTTTACAACCTATTCGAGCTAGTTGTACTCGGATTTGGTGAGAACGTCCTGTAATAGGCAAAATTTGCAGCAGATGATGATCTGCTAAGCCGCCCATATATTTATAAGATAACTCAGAGCGTTTGGCACTTTTATATTTTTGCTTGTTAAAAGCATGGGTGATGTTTCTTTCAGTATCTTTTGATAAATAATGGACCAAAGTATCTTCTAATTCAACTGGTCTGCGCTCTACTACAGCAACATATTCCTTTTGAACTTGTCGATCTTGGAATAATTTATTCATTCGAGTTAAACCCTTACTAGTACGAGCATAGACAATGACACCACTAACAGGTCGATCCAAACGGTGAATCACACCCAAAAATACATCTCCAGGCTTGTTGTAGCGACGTTTGATATAATCTTTTACAAATTCGGTTAAGGGCATGTCACCTGTCTCATCTCCTTGAACTAACCATCCTGCTGGTTTGTTGATCGCAATAAGATGATTGTCCTCATAAATGACTTGTATATTATGTTTTCTGAAAATATTCATAAAAAAATTGTCGTCGTTGTTAAAATATATCTGTAAAAACTATTACAAATACTAAGATGAATTTTGTAGTTTAGACAAAGGCTCTAATCTTAAATGCGCTTTTATGATGCATTTAACAAAGATATAGGCTCTATCTAACTTTAAAACCATGCAAATTTAGCAATAAATTTAAAGAATACGATATAAGGAACAGTAAATAAATAAGATGAACATTTGAATAATCTTTTTCCCTCAAATTTTACTAAAGAATCGTGCGTGTAGCTCGCTACACTTCTCATCTTTAGCAAAATTTGAAACAAAAATCTAGCTTCAAATTTTGTTCATCTTATTTATTGACCATTCCTAAGCTACTTGTCATTTACAAATGATTGTGATAATCCGTGAAATATTAATGTAGAACTGAATAATTTGTTTTAATTATTCAGATTTATGCCCTCAAACCATATTGCCATGAACAATAGACGCTCTTTTTTTAAACAAATGATAGGAGTAGGAGCATTTGGCTCTTTTTCTATGTTTAGTGAGACCCTTGCCGCAGAAGAGTTAATCGAAACGATAGACCATTTGAAAAGCCTCCCAATAGAAGATGCTATACAGAATGAAGATTTTTGGAAAAAAATACAACAAGCTTATGCGGTATCCAAAAGTTATTTGAATCTCAATAATGGGGGTGTTTCTCCACAGCCTACTATTGTATTGGAAGCACAAAGAAAATACTTAGAACAAATCAATGAAATGCCTTCTCTCTATCTAGGACGTATATTTCCTAGAAATCGATTTATTTTACGTGAAAAATTAGCGAAGTTAGGCGGCTGTTTACCTCAAGAAATTGCATTAATGCAAAATACTACTGAAGGAATGAATACCGTCATGTTAGGTATGAATTGGAAAGCAGGGGATGAGGTCATCGTTTCTAAACAGGACTATTCTACGGTTAAAGTAGGTTGGGAGCAGTTGGAAAAACGTTATCAAATAAAAATAATTTGGGTGAATTTGCCTGCTCCCATAGAGAATGATGAAGCTATTTTGGAGATTTATTTATCTAAAATTACTAAAAAAACTAAATTTATCAACTTGACGCAGGTTATCAACTGGACAGGACAAATTATACCCGTCGGAGTTATTGCCAAAATCTGTAGAAAAGCACGTGAGAAAGGTATTTTTACTTTAGTAGATGGAGCGCATTCTCTAGCGCATATTGATTTTAAAATTAGTGACTTAGAATGTGATGCCTACGCGACTTCTTTGCATAAATGGCTTTGTGCGCCAATCGGTACAGGCATGTTGTATGTGCGTCAGGATAAAATTGCCTCTGTTTGGTCGATGTATCCCTCTGATTTGCTACAAGAGTCGATGATAGAAAAGTTTGAGCACAAGGGGACGATTTCTTTGGCAAGAGAAGAAGCGACGCATACTGCCATTCAGTTTCATCAGCATATTGGGATTAAATTAAAGGAAGCTAGATTGCGTTATTTGAAAAATTATTGGGCAGAAGAACTGGAAGGATATCAAAACGTTCGTTTTTATACCTCTTTTAAGGATAGATATGCAGGAGGAATTGCCTTATTTGGAACCACAGATAGAGCCATTTCTTCTGTTTCACTTGAGCTGGAACGAAAATATCGAATCCATCATACTAGAACTAATTTGGAAGGGATAGAGGGGATTCGAATTTCGCCTAATATTTATACCTCTTTGGCCGACTTAGATCGGTTTTTGGAAGGCGTTACTACTTTACTAAAATAGTTTGGAGTCTCTTTAGTCCTAACTTAGAAAGCTCCCCAATAGGAATAAAAAAACCACTCTAAAAGAGTGGTTATAAAAATATATCTAATCAAGAGAAGTGTTTAAGAGGCTTCTCTTTTGTTTAATTCATCTCTAATTTTAGCGGCTTTCTCATAATCTTCTGCCTCCAAAGCATTTTCTAGAATAGCATTTAAGTCATCCACACTTTGTTCTGCTAATGTTTTTTCTTTTGGCTTACGATCAGAGCGCCTAGTTTTAGCACGTTGAACTTCTTTTTCAGTCTCGTCTTCTAGAATAATTCCTGCTTGTTCTAAAATAAACTCAAAGGTATAAATTGGACAACCAAAACGTACTGCTAAGGCTAAGGCATCGGAAGTTCTAGAGTCAATCTCTGTTTGCTTGCCATCCAACAAGCAAATTAAATTAGCATAAAAAATACCATCCACTAAATTGTTAATAACAATTTCTTTGATTTCTATATCAAAACCCGTTAATGCATTTTTAAATAAATCATGCGTCATTGGGCGGCTAGGAGCCATTCCTTCCATGGCAACGGCAATGGCTTGTGCTTCAAATTCACCAATTACAATCGGTAATCTTCGAACACCATCTTGTTCACCTAAAACAATAGCGTAATTTTGTGTTTGTGCTAAACTATGAGAAAGAGCAACTATTTCCAGTTCTATTTTTTTCATTAAAAATTATTCTTTGAAGCTATAAATGGAATGATAAGGCTAGGAAATACAGCAAGTCAAATCCATTTTTTAAGTCTTAATAAAGTGAAACCGTCCATTAGGCTTGCTTTATTGAGCGTTTTTTTCCTAAAAATCTATTTACTTATTAATCAAGTATGTGTTACTTTATTGATTAATTATCCAATGAAAACATTGAAAAACAATTGTTTACCTTGTTTTGATAACAATTTAAAGTTTTGCTTTTTTCTTTTCAAGTGCAAAAAATACAGCTTTTTTTTCTAAGAAAAAATTATTAGCAATAATAAAATTAGAAGCTTATGGGCAAAAAAAAAACGTATCTTTTAAGATACGTTTTAAAACTTAATTGTCTTGCTCTATTTGTTCGGGATATTTCAAGACTATTTTTACATGGAATTTCAAGGGAATTAGCTTCCTCTTGTGTTTAGTGTTTGGGTTTTTAGGCAAGGCAATAAAATTACCTTAGTATCTCATGTTTTGGTTTGTTATCTCTTAATGCAAGAATTATAAAAGTGTTACCGTTTTAGGAGAATAATTAACACTTTATTTTTATTTTTATCAAACGCAAATTTTTAATAATTTGAAGGGCTTGATTTTCATTGTTTTGTGAGATGGTATGTTGTAAAAAAAATCTAAGTACAGGACAAAAAGTAATTGAAAATACTTTACAGCTTAAATCTACCCAAAACTAGGGCTCAGATCGCTTCGCTTTTAGATTCTAGATCGCTACGCTGTTAGATTTTAGACCCAATTAGAACTCAATTGGGTCTAAAATCTAATATCTAAGAGCAACGCGATCTAAAATCTAATAAAATGTTAAGTAAATTCGGTATTTTATTAGATGTAAAAAACTTTTGTCCTGTACACAGAAAAAAGATAAAAATGCTAAAAGTAGGAATTACAGGGGGTATTGGTAGTGGGAAATCGACAGTTTGTAGGCTGTTTGAGAAATTTGGTGTTCCCGTTTATTATGCGGACGATCGAGCAAAGTGGTTGATGAATCATGAGGAAGATTTAAAGGCGAAACTAAAGGAAAGTTTTGGTGCTGCCGTCTACAAAGAAGATGGTTTGTTGGATCGAGCCTATTTGGCAGGAATTGTATTTAAGGACAACGCTAAGCTAGAAATACTGAATAGCATTGTGCATCCTGCTGTTTTTGAAGATGGGCAAGCCTGGCAAGCTGAGCAAGAAGCATTGGGCGCTGTTTATACGCTTAAAGAGGCTGCTTTGTTATTTGAAACGGGTTCTTATAAGAACTTAGATCGAATCATTGTAGTAACGGCGCCCGAAGAGACTCGTATTAAACGGGTTATGGAACGAGATAATACCACAGCAGAAGAAGTGCGTGCTAGAATTAATAAGCAAATGCCGCAAGAAGAAAAAGAAAAGCGAGCAGATCATATTATCACGAATATAGCTTGGGAAACCTTGAACATACAGATTTCAGATGTCCATGAAAAGTTACTTTATTATGCCAAAAGACCAAAGGCTTAGTTTATTTGGTTCAATAACAAGTTTTGTGGTCATAAAAAAAGAGGTAGCTTTATCAGACGGTATGAGTCGTAAGTTTTAAGTAGAAAGTCGTCTATTTTGTTTTGATAATAAACGACTTACGACTTTCTACTTAAAACTTATATCCCAATTCATAGCCTTAAAAAGGATGCTAAATCTTAAACGCTCACAAAACTTCTAATTGAGCCGTTTATTTAACTTCATTTTCTTCATAATAACGATAGTATCGAGCAATATCCACTTCTTGATCTAAGGCTTTTTCTTGTTCTAAATAGGCAACAAATTCTGCGGCAAAGAAAGGACTTAAATAAGAACCTTTTGCGCCCATTCCATTAAACAAATACAGCGGCTTTAAATGTGGATGCTGTCCAATAAATGGACGACGGTCTCTTACCGTTGGTCGAATGGCTGTAAGGTGCTCCACGACTTCAAAAGGGATTTTTAACACTCGTTTTAAGCGTTCTTCTAGGCTTTTTTTAGCTTTTGGACTTGGATCTATTGTTTTATAATCTCGATTGTAGGTGCTGCCCACCCAATACAAGTCTTCTTTTAGATGAATGACAAACACGCCATGTTTGACCAATTTGTCTTTGGCTGGATAGTTTGGAATGTTGACCAATAAAATATCTCCTTTGGCGGGGGCAAAAGGCAAGTAATTGAAGTAGGGGTTTTGAGTGGCTTGAAAGCCTTCTGCAAAAATAATACGTCGAGCGGAAATTCCTTTGTACTTGACTTGATTGGGTTCAATTTCTAAAGCTTGATAATCAAAAGACGCTTCCAAGTAAGTTCCTTGTTCTTGTAATAACGTTTGATAGGCTAGCACCAATTCTTTGAGGCGCACTCGCCCTGCTTGCTTAAATTCTACGCCATTTTGGACGTCTTCCATGAAGTTTTTATAAAAATCTAGCTGAAAATCATCCGCTACATAATCAACCACATCAGGATTGCTAGAGCGAACCAACCAATCGTTTTCTGTCTTTACAGAATTAAAAAGCATGGCTACAGGCTTTGTTTCCAAGATAGAAATATTCAATTGCTGCTCCAGTTGTTGGTAGGTTTTTATGGCAAAGGGGATTAATTCATCAATGCGCCAGCTTTTTACAAAATTACGTCCTGTAATGGGGTTGATTAAACCTGCTGCTACCATCGAAGCAGCTTGGTGGTGCTGCTTGTCTATCACCAATACCTTTTTTCCTTGTTGTAATAAAAAATGAGCCACTAAAGTGCCTGCAATTCCTTGACCTACGATGATGTAATCGTGCATTGATACTATGATTTTTTTACTTTAAAGCCAAATATAGTAATACTTCGTGCATTTTTTGTTTTTAGCTTCGCTGATTCTTCGAGTTCTATCGAAAAAGCAAAAAAACATCCATGCATCTATTTGATTACCAGTCTTTTAGTTTAACGAGAGTCAGGGAGTTATTTTGCTGGCAATCAAATAGATACGATTTATGCACGAAGTATTGATATAGAACGCTTTTGTCAAAGAAAAGGTTGATTAATAATAATGTTTAATAATTTCGTTATTTTGTACGATCAATACACCATTCTTAGACCTTATAACTAGAAGACAATATTAACATGAAATTAATCACGCTCACTTTAATTCTATTTAGTTGGAGCTTACAAGCTCAAAACAACCCACATAAAAACGTCGTCATTGGAACGTCTTATGAACCCAACGAACCTACGATTGCCTTGCATCCCAAAGATCCAAATATTTTATTGGCAGGTTCTAATATTTTTAATTTGTATCGCTCAGAGGATGGCGGGAAGACTTGGGAAGAGAAGACCTTGCGCTCCTCTTATGGCGTTTGGGGAGATCCTGTTATTATACCAGATACAGCAGGGAATTTTTACTTTTTCCATTTGTCAAATCCAGATGATGGGAATTGGATTGACCGTATTGTTTGCCAAAAAACAAGTGATAATGGAAAGAGCTGGACAAATGGTTCTTATACAGGTTTAAATGGAACAAAAGCACAGGACAAGCATTGGGGAATTGTCGATCCTAGAACAAATTATATCTATGTGACTTGGACGCAATTTGATAAATATGGAAGTGGTAATGCTTCGGATAAGAGTTCTATCATGTTCTCAATGTCTAAGGATGAAGCTAAAACTTGGACAAAAGCGAAAAAAATTAATGAAGTTGATGGCGATTGTATAGACGATGACAAGACGACAGAAGGTGCTGTGCCTGCAATAGGACCTGATGGGGAATTGTATGTCGCTTGGGCTGGACCAGCAGGTTTGGTTTTTGATCGTTCCTTGGATGATGGTGCTACTTGGCTAGAAAAAGATGTTAAGATAGATCCTATGCCAGGAGGTTGGACGTATAAAATACCTGGAATTTATCGTTGTAATGGTTTACCAATTACGGCTTGTGACATCAGCGGAGGCACTCATAATGGAACGGTTTACGTTAACTGGACCGACCAACGAAGTGGAACAGATGATACCGACGTTTGGTTGGCAACTTCTACTGACAAAGGAACAACTTGGTCTAAGCCAATTCGGGTGAATAATGATGCGCCTGGAAGACATCAATTTTTGACTTGGATGACCGTAGATCAAACCAATGGGCACCTGTATTTTGTGTTTTACGATCGAAGAGACTTTGAAGATGAGCGTACAAATGTTTATATGGCTCGCTCGACAGATGGTGGAAAAACTTTTGTGAATTTTAAAATTAATGACAAGCCTTTTTATCCAAACAAAGGAATTTTCTTTGGGGATTATAATAATATTGTGGCTAGAGGAAGTACTGTTCGCCCGATTTGGACTCGTTTGGACGATACTCAACTGAGTATAAAAACGGCTTTGATTGACTTGGATGCTATTCCAAAAGATGCAAAGCCTCCATTAATTGACGAGCTTGATTATACAGACGTTTTGCCTCCAGATCCTAATATCTTGTATGTCTCTTTTAAGATTCCTAAGAAGGCAAAATTAAGTTTACATTTGTACAATTCAACAGGCAAAAAATTAAAGCCAATCTTTAAATGCAAGTCTTTTGAATTTGGCAAACACATCGAACAATTTGATATTCCAAGCTTAAAACTTAAAAAAGGAAGCTATAAATATCAACTTAAAAAGGGTAAAACTGTTATAAAGGAGAGAACATTTGATGTTCAATAAAACCATCTTTATATTGATTTAATACTCCGTTGATTGATTATCACACAACTAAAATAGAAACACACACACAATGATAAATAAAGAAACACCTGTATTAGTAACAGGAGGTAGTGGATACATTGCCTCTTGGGTTGTTCAACAATTGTTGGAACAAGGTTACAAAGTGAACGCAACCGTTCGGAATAAATCTAAAATAGCCAAAGTAGATCACTTGCTGGGATTACAAAAGAAATTTCCTGGAAAGTTAGCATTGTATGAAGCTGATTTGCTCAAAGAAGGTTCTTTTAAGGAGTCGATGAAAGGCTGCGAGTTGGTCATTCACATGGCTTCTCCTTTTAAGGTGAATGTAAAGGATGCTCAAAAAGAATTGATTGATCCTGCTTTGAAAGGAACCAGCAATATTTTGAAACAAGTCAATGACACGCCAACGGTTAAGCGGGTAGTCTTGACTTCTAGTGTGGCTGCAATTTATGGCGATGCTGCGGATATTGAGGGCACTAAAAATGGCGTATTTACAGAAGAATACTGGAATACAAGCAGTTCCTTAAAGCATCAGCCTTATAGTTATTCCAAAACAGTGGCAGAAAAAGAGGCTTGGAAAATTCAAGGGGAGCAAAGTCGTTGGGATTTGGTGGTCATTAATCCTTCTTTTGTGATGGGACCTTCGTTGAGTAATCGAACGGATGGAGAAAGTACGGATTTTATGATTCAATTGCTTTCTGGCTCCTTCAAAACGGGTGTGCCTTATTTGTCCTTTGGTTTTGTAGATGTTCGAGATGTGGCTGCGGCACATATTTTGGCAGGAACGAAGGAAAGTGCTTCTGGACGACACATTACTTGTGCTGTTTCTAAAACAATGTTGGAAGCTGGAGCTATTTTACGCAAAGAGTTTGGGAATAAATACAAGCTGCCTTCCAGAGAATTGCCTAAGTTTTTGATGTATCTGGTGGGACCTTTTGCTGGTTTTTCGTGGAAATTTGTTAGTAATAATGTTGGGATACCCATGAGCTTTGATAATAGTTATAGCAAAAAGGATTTGGGTTTGGTTTACCGAGATTTGTCCGAAACCTTTAAGGAACAGGTGGATCAGTTGGTTGAAAGTGGGCATGTAAAATAAAAAATGAAAAAAAGTAATTGTAAATATTGCTTTTTTGAAAACATTTATTTAAACTTGTACTAACAACAAAAAAGAAATACAACAAAATGAACATAAATAATAATAGCAATTTTAATAATAATTTTTACTTTTCAATATGGAATAGTAAGGGCTAAAATTGTGTATTATAACCTAATATATCGAAAGAGCTTGAACTATTCAAGCTCTTTTTTTTTTGCTTAAATTTTAATAAAAAAACACAATGACAGCAGTTACTTTTTTCTCGAATAATAATAATAATAATAATTTGAACAACAGATTTCATTCGAGCTGACAGGAACTTTCATGTCTATATTATAACAAGCTCGGATGATTCATCTGAGCTTTTTTTTTGTCAAAAAATGAGAATTATTACCAAAACAATCAAAAATAATCAACTATTATGAAAACAAGAACAGAGATTCAAACCGAAACAAGTTTAGGAAGATTAGAGACCGAAAAAGCAGTAGCCTTAATTAAAGCCATTTTTTTGCAAGACTTATCACAGCGATTAGCTTTGACAAAAGTATCTGCACCTGCTGTTGTCTTAACAGGAACAGGAATCAATGACGATTTGAATGGCATCGAACGAGCAGTTGGCTTTCCAATAAAAGACTGGGAAGAGCGCAGAGCAGAGGTGGTCCATTCTTTAGCAAAGTGGAAACGATTGCGCTTGAAAGAATACGATATTCCAGTAGGAAAGGGGATTGTGACCGATATGCGTGCCTTGCGTCCAGATGAGGAGTTGTCGCCAATACATTCTATCTGTGTCGATCAATTTGATTGGGAAAAACACATTTCCAAAACCGATAGAACGATTGAATGTTTACAAAAAACGGTTCAAAAAATTTATCAAGCCTTAAAATTAACGGAAGCAAAAATCTATGAAATCTACCCTGATTTATTACCATTTTTGCCTGAACAGATTACTTTTATACACAGTGAAGACCTATTGGCAAAATACCCTAAATTAAGTCCTAAAGAAAGAGAAGATGCTGCGGCAAGGGAATACGGCGCTTTCTTTTTGATAGGAATTGGAGGTACTCTAATAGATGGCAAAAAACACGATGGGAGAGCACCTGATTATGACGACTGGTCTACACCAACAGGAAAAGGACAAAAGGGATTGAATGGTGATATTGTCGTTTGGAACCCTGTTTTGGGCTGTTCTTTTGAGCTCTCTTCTATGGGGATTAGAGTAGATGAAGCTGCTTTATTGGGACAATTAGAATTAGAAGGCAGCTTGGATCGAAAGGCTTTTTACTTTCATCAACTATTGTTAGAAGGGAAGTTACCACAAAGTATAGGAGGCGGAATAGGGCAGTCCAGACTGGCTATGTTATTGTTGCAAAAACGCCATATTGGGGAAGTCCAAGTAAGTATTTGGACGGACGAAATTCGTCTAGATGCAAAAAAGAAAGGGATACAGTTATTATAAAAGCAAAAAAGGCTGTCTACAAAATTTGTAGACAGCCTTTTTAGTAGTATTTAGCTTGGAAAATGATTATTTCGTAGCTTCTACTTTTACCGTTCTATTTAATTCTTTACCAGTATCATCTTTCAAACGGAACGTGTAAGAACCATCATTTAAAGAGTTAACATTTAAAGCCTTGTAGTTGTTTCCTTCTGTGATGTCGAATTTGTTGTTTGCAACCATTGCATAACCTTCTTCGTCATACATTTCAATTTGCAAGCTTTTAGCATCTTTTGTTTGGATACCAAAAATAAACATACCATTTTCAACAGGCTCATCAGACATTGTAAAGTTTACGTCTAATAATTGAGCTTCTTTGTCTGCACTTAAGAATGCAGAGTTGATGTCCATAACAGCTTGAGCATCTTCATCTTCAGCATTTCTTCCTTGAGCATTAGCCACAATGTCACCAGTTTCTAGTGTAATCATTTGACCTTCAAAGTTTACTTGTAAACTTTCTGCTTCAGCTTTTCCTGCTCTAGTAACATTAACACTACTACTGTCTAATTCAGTTGGTGGTGGTGTTGGTTGATCGCTACTACAAGATGCTGCAAATAATATTGTTAGTAAACCTAGGAAAAAAATATTTGTGTAATTTTTCATTGTATTACAATTTTTACGGTTCTGTAATTTTTAAATTAATAGTGTCTTAAAAAACTCTTTAAACGAGAAGACAATCATTTATGTAAAAGAAAACTAAAGTATTACCTTAAAAGTTTCTTTTTTTTATTTTTTTTTATAAAAGATGCACTAATCTACCTTTTGGTGCTGACTATCAGTTTGTTAGTTTTTTTTAAGAAAAGTGGTACTTATCTTAAAAATGAATTTTTAGGATGCTTCATCTTGAGCGGCAATTTTGTCAGCAATACGTTTATTATAACGAACCGCAATATTAATCCATTGAACACGTGCCAAACGAGCAATGACAGGAACCATTATGACTCCGATGGCTAGGGCAGTGCCAAAACTTTGGTTGACTGTTAGCCCAAATCCAAAAATAAGAACCGCAATTGTTCCTAACATATAAAAGCAATATAAACCATAACCTACATACATTGCGCCCCAATAAAAGCCAGGCTCCATTTCAAAGTCTTGGTTGCATTTTGGGCAATTAGGATACATATTGTAAACGCCTTGCATAGAAGCTAAGGAAGTTTTGAATAAATCTCCTTGATGGCATCTTGGACATTTGTACTTTCGAATAGCGTATAATTTTGAGCCTCTTTTGAGCATTTTATTTGAATTGATGATAATAAGTAATTAACCCTACCTACTTATGTTATTATAAATAAGCTTGTTACTGTCAATAATCTGTGGAAAGGTTTTCGGGACGCCAACCTTTGTAGAATAAATTTTTACTTGTTTCTATACTACAATCGTGTATGTCACAATAAGCCTTGCCTGCGCTTAATCGCATATCCTCTACTGGTTTTAGCATTGCCCAATCGTCTAGGATGGCACTAATAACAAAAGCGCCAGGATGTAAGGTGCTTTTGGCTCGAACGATTGGATAAGCCTGTGCTCGAAGGGCTTCTATTTCAAAATACTCGTTCGCAAAACAGGCAATAGCCACCATGTCTTTTTGGCTTTTTGTGGTATTGTAGAATTTGGTGGGGATATCTTCTGTGAAATCCAATAAACCATTATGACCATTAAAAACCACTAAGTCAGCACCACCATGAATGCTAATTTTGCTGCTGTCTGGAAGCCTAATATTTTTAGTATAAGTATTGGACATGGCTCTAGAAAAATGATTGAGGGTTGCCAACATTTTGTCTCCTCTGTAAGCATCTGCTACTAAATAAACGGTCGCTTTATTGGGATAAGTGCGTTTAAAAATGACTCGTTCTAAAACCACAGAATCCTTGTAGACATCTTTAATACTTTGAAGTAATTTCCATGCTTTTTTTTCCTTGAAATAGCGTTTGATTCCATTTGTAGTTGCCCAATAGAGATTAGAGCGCAAGCTAAAACCATTTCCTAGTGAGGCTGTCGTTGGCACAATTCCTTGATGTTCATTATCACAAAGCGGAACAAATAGGTGAACGACTAAAGGTTTTCCTGTGGCTACTTTTTCTTTTAATTTAGCTTCAATAGAAGTTCTTTCAAAAGGAGTGTATTTATCGTCTTTTGTAAGTGTCGTACTTTGTTGCAATTGATTTTTTGATACGTCAGAATCTTGCGCTATTAAGGTATCATGAATCGCTATAAGGTTTGTATTGGTCGAGTAAGGTGCTGTTACCTCTTCTGCTTTTACAGCAGAATTGCAGGCATACAAAGAGGTGGCTAAGAAGAGTATTAGGTAGTGAAATGGCATCATGGTTCTAAGAGTTTAAGACTAGGTTTTAAAACACATAATGGCATTTCATCGCAAAGGATACAACTTTTTTTAAGCTACTTTTCTAATGTCTGGGCAAGCGTTTTTTGCCTAATTTAGGGCGTAAATTTTCCAAGTAATCCTCTAAAGTAGTAGCCGCATACAAAGCAATGTGGAACACCTTAGCTTTATCAGTTCCCAAGAATAAAGTGACGCCTTTATCAGGATAGACATATTCTGATGCTGGGCATGGGAGCGTGCCGAAATCCCAATCAAGGATTGCTTTAGGCGTACCAAAACGTTCCATTAAGTCAGCTACAGAAGCTTGTAGTTTAGGACCCATTGCTTCAAAGAGTACGGGTTTACCTTCTACAAAAGAAAAAGAAGCCCGCATATATCCTTCTACATTCGCCATCAACATTTTTCCTCGTAAAAAATTACTACCCAAAGAACGTTCAGGAATTCTTGCCCACTCAGTAGGCAAGGCTCCAACTAAAGGTGTCCAATCACAATTTGCTGGCAGACCAGTCCAATTGATAAAGTCTCTATTTTTTATATGCTCTAAAGCACTATTGCAAACTGTCATTTTTTGTTTTGTTATAATCGGTTCATTATAAAAATCAGCAAGGGGAGGACTAGGACTAGGATTACAACAAAAATAAAAAATAGCTGTAAATAGGCTAAAAATACCTTTTATCCATCCACTAATCATCGACCCATAAGATCTACAGCACCTTGGAAGTAGCCCAATTGTGCATTCTTGATGCCAATAATACCAACCATTCTCTCTGCTTCTGCATTCGAACGGTATAGTCCAACATCCAAGCTCTCAACCTCTGGTATCGCCTGAGGTGTATTTGCATCATAAAAAGAGCCTTCCACTTGTTGTTGAAAGGAGGCTAGTGCAGACGTAGGGAATTTTGCTCGGACATTTAAGGTGAAAAATTCACAGAAGCCCTCTATTAAAGTATGCGTTTCTGAACCCCCTAAACCGTATGCCCATCGTTTATATTCTGAATTTGCTAAGGTATGAATGTATTCATGGATCGAGACATGGAATAATTCCCACATTTTTTCACGGTTGGCTTCATTATTAGGGTCTTTGTAACGCTGAAGGTATTGAATGCCATCTTGTTGTACCCCTTTCCAGCCGGTATCAATGTCTAGAAGTGTCTGAATTTTTTCTTCTGAATCTACGAAAGACTCAATGATAGGGCGCAGCGCTTTGGATTCCTCTGCCCCATAAGGGTCTGCATTGTATTCAGGATGAATTTCATCGCAATTAGCATCAATAAGATATTTTACTAATGCTACAGCTTGCATTTTTTTCTGAGTATCATTTAATAACTCTTGACGATCTTCTTGATCTTTCCATTGATCAATTAGGTTAACATTCATTTGGAAAGCAGGACCTGTGTTAAGGTTACCATACAATTGATCTGTCACATCTTTTCCTGCATTTGCAGCCCCTTCAATATCGCCATCTTCATGGAAATTAGTTTCAGGATCGGCTCGTAATGGTGCTAAATCTGCATATAAATCTTGGTGGAACTCTGCAATAACATCTGCAAGTTGGTCTCTAATGGCATTACTATAGTCATCCGCCTTTTGCACGTCAAACGTAGCTCCCTCGGCATTCGATAGGGGGTTTAGTGAAGTTAAGGCAGCTGTTTGGTCTTCTTCGCTTAGTGCTCTAGTACCTTCTCTAGGAGCTTCTTCTTCAAAATCCTCAGCAGCAGTAATATAATCTGTTCGTTCATCGAAACGAGCATCCATTGCTTGAATGGTATCACTATCTAATTCGCCAGAAACAGTAAGTCCTTCATCTGCTTGAAACAGCTCTAGAGCAGCTAATGTTTCGTCCTCAAATTTACCATCTACTCCATATACAGGCAATTGATATTTCATATCTACTAACACCTGTTGAAGTTTGGTTACATCCATACCTCGATCTCCTTTTTTTACCGTTCCAACACCCTCAAAAATACTAGTGAGCTCATTGTCACCTCTAAGGCGTGCAGATAAGTCTCTATTATTTGGACTAGTTCGATCTCTTCGTTCCATTCCATGATGATGATGTGCTTCTTGTTCTCCATCGTGTATTTTGGCAGCCCAAGCAGCTTCATCTACACCTTGCTGACTTTGATCTTCTACATAGCTATTTTGCTGTGTTTGCTGTTCTTGATTAACAGAAACAACGTCTTCTTTTTGTTGGTAGTCTTCTTTGAAATCCATGCTGTTATTAATTTTAGGTTCCTAGAAAAAGGAAACCAAACGGATATGGTAGGGGAGTCATTGATAAATCCCGAACTAATGTATTTGGTAAAAAAGGAAATGCTTAAAAATAGGAATAAAAAAGGAGAAAAAAAAGCTTTTTTCTTTTACTACGATTATAAACCTTCGAAATGTGCTAAGGGATTTTAATGCCGTTCCTAAATTTAACTACAGTTGTCCCTTTGTAGGCGTCTTGTACGTATTTATGAATAAAAAACATTTTTTTTTAAAATCGTTAGCTTTAAATAACTTCAACAGGAGATTTACCTGTCTCTTGTTTGCTGCAAAGTCCAATACAATACCTTTACTAGAAGCTACAAGTACACTTCCTAGCAATACGATTTGTTCCTCTAAAATAAAGATAAAAGTTTTGAAAAGCAAAATTTCTTAAACTTAGGAATGAAAGAAAGATAGAATGTCCTTTCTTTGTAACTCATGTTACGCAAAAAAATAATTCTGCTGGTAAACTATCAGAATTAATCTATAAACTTGTTCTTAATGTTGAATGCTGAATTTTTAATGTTGAATGCTTTATAGCACAACAAACATTAAAAATTTAGCATTACAGCATTCAACATTAAAACAGTCCTTGAATAAGTAACGATGAGTTTTTATACTAAAAAAAGGTTATTCGCAGGCTCATGAGAGAGTTCTTGCGTACCTTGAGTTTGTAAGAAGGATTATGACGAACAAAGAATTATCAATATAAAAATACCACGTAATTATGAGTCGACTCAAAATACCCAAAAAAGTATTTATGCAAGGAGGAATTCCTGCGGCTTTTATAGGGCAATCTATTGCCAAGCATCAAAGTAAAACAGATATTGGAGCGCACAATATTTTTTTAGGACAGGTACGAGCAGATGTAATTGAAGGCAAGGAAGTACAGGCGATAGAATATACCGCTTACGAGGAAATGGCAATGCAAAAACTACATGAAATCAGGGAGAATACCTTTGATTTATTTGAGATCACTTGCATGCACATTCACCATAGTTTGGGCGCTGTTGCAGCAGGAGAGATATGTTTGTTTGTTTTTGTATCTTCGCCCCATCGAGCCGTTTGCTACGAGGCTTCTCGACATATTGTAGAAGCAATAAAAGCAGAAGTTCCAATTTTTGGAAAAGAAATTTTTACAGATGAAAGCCATCAGTGGAAAGTAAATAAATAAGAAATGGTTGACATAACACACAAATCAAATACGCTTCGAATTGCCATCGCACAAGCCACCGTCAAGGTTAGCAAACAAGCTACCATTGACGCAATTATCAATAAAACAGTTCCAAAAGGAGATGTTTTTGAAATGGCAAAAGTAGCAGGGCTGTTTGGCGTAAAAAAAACGTCTGATTTAATTCCAGATTGCCATCCTTTACCCATTGAGTACACCAACATCAGCTATGAAATTGAAGGCTTAAATATTTTTATTAATATAGAGGTGAAAACAATTTATAAGACGGGAGTAGAAGTGGAGGCAATGCATGGAGCCTCTTTGGTCGCTTTGACGATGTACGATATGTTGAAGCCAATTGATAAGGGCATTGAGATTAATAACATCAAATTATTAAAAAAACGAGGCGGGAAATCAGATTACAGAGGGAAGTATCCCAAAGGTTTGACGGCAGGTGTTGTGGTTTGCTCAGATTCTATTTCCGCAGGCAAAAAGCAGGATAAAGCAGGGAAGGCAATTATTTCTAAATTAGAAGCTTGTGCTGTTGCCATTAGTTCTTACACCATTATTCCAGATGAAGTAGAGGTCATCCAAAGTCAAGTCAATGACTTGCATGCACAAGGTGTTGATTTAATCATTTTTACAGGCGGAACGGGTTTGTCTCCACGTGATGTGACGCCAGAAGCCGTGCTGCCTTTGTTGGATCGTGAGATTCCAGGGATTATGGAAGCGGTGCGTAGTTATGGACAAGATCGAACGCCTTATGCGATGCTGTCCCGTTCTGTTGCTGGAACGAAAGGAAAATCTCTTATTTTAACCTTACCAGGCTCTACAAAAGGAGCAAGTGAATCTATGGATGCTTTGTTTCCTGCTTTGTTGCATATTTTTGGCATTATGAAAGGAATGCAGCATTGATTTGAAAATTTGAAAGTGAAAGGCTTGGAAATCAAACAAACACTCTTGTTAGATAGCGCTCTCCACGAAGGTGGAATGGGCAAGGACGAGTTAAAGTTGTTATTTTATTTTTTTGCGTAACATCCCTTAAATAATAATATTATGCTTTGGAATTACACGATGTTGATTTTGTGCATCTTGCTTATTTTTCGATGGTGGCAGATGAAACGTTCTATTAAAAAAGGAAGTTATGATTATAGTTATTATGAAGAAGGTCCTTATGGAGAACGAAGAAAGAAAATGACTTGGTTAGATAAATTAAAAAAATTACTAGGACTTAAATAAAACCTTAACTATGAAACAGATTTTTTATGCCCTAATTTTTTGCAGCCTGTTCTTTTCGGCTTGTACAGAAGAGCCGCCAGTAGAACCTTTAGGCATTTATTCAGAAGGCATTTTTACAGTTAATGAAGGTGTTTTTGGGCAAACATCAGGCACGATAAGTTATTATGATAGAACAGATGAACGTGTGGAGCAAAAGATCTTTAAGCAAGCAAATAACCGAGATTTAGGCGATGTGGTGCAGTCGATGTCTTTCTATGACAACAAAGCCTATATCGTTGTGAATAACTCCAATAAAATTGAGGTAGCAGATGCCAATACTTTTGAAGAAATGGCTCAGATAACAGGGCTTCGTTTGCCACGCTATTTCTTGGGCAGTGCTAATGGTGCTAAGCAAGGCTATGTATCTGAATGGGGCGCAGATGGACTCACAGGAACCATTGCTTTGGTAGATTTAGAAACTCATACGGTATTGAGTCGCACTTCAGTTGGGGTAGGTCCTGAACAGTTGTTGATCGTAGACGGAATGCTTTATGTGACCCATACAGGCGGCTATGCTTCTAATAATATAGTGACTGTAATTGATATAGGAGCACATCAGGTTTCAACAACAATACCTGTTTTGGATAAGCCGAGTGCTTGTGTTGAAGCAGTGGACGGCTTTATTTGGGTAGGCTGTGCAGGAGAAGTCGCTTATTTAACTTACCCTGCGATTGATACTGCAAACAGTACAGAAAGCGGCTTGGTTAAAATTGATCCTGTTACGAATACGGTTGTGCAAACGATTACGTTTGGAAAAGGAAATCCAATTGGAAGTTTAGTTTTGAATACTACTAATAAGAGTGAATTGTACTATCGTCGTTCTGGCAAAGTTTGGAAATATACAATTGCTTCTGGGGTGGAAGAAGCCTTATTTAGTGGTAGTTTCTATGGTTTAGGCTTTGATCCTGTTACGAATTCTATTTATGCGACTACCTCTGTAGGAGTGAATGCAGCGGAAGCACAACGTTATGATACGAGTGGAAATTTAATC